>JAJYAS010000135.1 GCA_021779415.1 Bacillota bacterium | reverse complement strand
AATGAGGAAGTAGTTAAAAGGTACATTAGGAATCAGCATCTGGATAAATCCGAAATAGAAAGACGTACAGGGCAACTAAAGCTCTTCAAAATATGAACAGGCACGACTTTGCTTTTGGTTTTGGATACCCCGCAGTCTCTGCTGCGGGGAGGTTCATTTCAGAGGTACGACTGTACGGGACAATTTCCTTCTTGCGCATTCCCCAGCATTTAAGGCTGTTTAGGAAATAACATCAGTGCTCAAGACTTTATACAAAAACATAGCAACTCTTAGTCTTGGCAGTATTATTGCTCAGGGTATCCTATTCTTGACCGGGATATTACTTGCGCGTAACCTGTCGGTCGATACTTTTGGACTCTACAAGAAGTTATGGCTAATTGCCGACTTTATTACGCCCATAATATTGGCTGGGATACCGCCGAGCTTGCTCTACTTTTTGCCGAAGGTAAGCAAAGAAGATCGACCATTCTTTGTTTGGCAGACGGCCTACCTCTTGTTCGCTGCCGGTTTGATTGTCCTAATAGTGACTTTTTTAATGAATGGGACAATTGCCGGCATTGTAAATGACCTGCGCCTTGCGCCTTTCGTCCCATTTTTTGGAAGCTATATCTTCTTCAACTTCATTGGTTCGCTGTTCGTTTATTACATGATTGCTTCGAAAAAAGAAATTAAGGCTACTTACTATATGGTAATGACGAATCTATTTACGAGCGCATTGTTGGTTGCGGCCAGCTTAACCGGTGACATGCGTGTCATAATTTCCAGTTTGATTTTAGGGAACGCATCAAGCGCCTTGTACTGCATTTATAGCTTGGCCCGTTATGAGAGAGGGCCGGCACCGGTTAATTGGCAGTTGTTGAAACAGCAACTCTATTATGTCGTTCCCTTGGGTCTGACAGGGTCTATCGGCAAAATTGCATGGCAGATTGACCGTTTCTTTGTGGCGCGAAATTATACGTCTGAAATTTATGCCGTCTACGCAATTGGAGCTATCGAAATACCTCTAATATATGTCCTATTAAATTCCGTAAGCTCTGTAAGTATTCCGAAAATAAGTGAGCTATTCCATGATCACAAAGTCAGTGAAATGCTTATAGTTTGGAGAAGTCTCATAGAAAAAATGGCTTTATTCATATATCCTCTGTTCATCTACCTGTATATATTTGCCGGGCCATTTCTCGTTACACTTTATTCTCAGAAATATGTCGGGAGCGTACAAATATTCAGAATTTATCTTCTTATGATGCCCATTCGAGTCGCTTACTATGGCTCGCTCTTCATGGGCATAGGCAGGCCGAAGATAACGTCTTACGGCGCAGTCTTATATCTCATCGCGAATATCGTGCTTGTAACCCTGGCTATTCCCATTTGGGGAATCAAGGGCGCCGCAATAGCGACCACTATTGCAACGTACCTTTTTGCCGGATACTATTTGTTAGTCGCCACTAGAATACTTGGAGAAAACCTCAGTGCCCTTTTCCCTTTTGGTTTTTGTGTAAGAATTTTATTCATTTCCATTACCGTGGGAGTATGCGTTTTTCCCATAATGTTGACAGATCTCAGTAATGTTGTTAAGTTAATTTCAGCTGCCCTGATATATTTCCCATTATACTTTTTATTCTTGAATAAGTTGAAAATATTAGAGTTTGATATTAAATCACTCTATTCTAATTTAGTATAATGAAATCACCCTCGCACAACTATAATAAATATTTTTCTCAAAACACTATATGGGATACTCAGGAAAAGGATATATATTACATAAAGAAGAAAAACTTAATATTGACGATATTACCATCAGATATAAAATATGTTCTTGATGTTGGATGCGGCAATGGCTCAATTACAAAAGAAATACTAAGTGATAACCGCAGTGTTGTAGGGGTAGATATAAACGATATCCCTTTTAAAGATGTAAACTTTCATGCAGTTAAAGCAAGCGCTACCGATCTCCCTTTTGGTGATTTGTCATTTGACTGTTGCATGTCTCACGAACTACTTGAGCACTTGAACAAAGACGAAATTAAAAGCGCTATAGCTGAAATGCAAAGAGTATCAAAAAAATATTTGCTTGTTTCAGTTCCTCATCAAGAAAATCTATTGCTTTTTAATACAAAATGCAATAAGTGCAACACTGTCTTCAATATATGGGGGCATAAGGTAAAATTTAGTGAAAAAAGGTTGCTCAAAATGTTTGGCAAGTTCCAGTTGCTTGGAAGCTATAAATTTGGCGAAATACTCCCGAAATATAATGAGGTTCTGTTAAAGATTAAACAAGTCCTGGGGAGATCATTCTTCGTACCTTCGCCAGAAGAGGCAATATTATGTCCCGCATGCGGAAATAATAATTTCGTAAAAACCTACCAACACACGTTCAATAAAGTTGTATGCAGAATGTGTGACTTTTTGAATTATAAAATAATTCATGGTCACAAAAAAAAAGCGCCATATTGGATAATGTTGCTATTAGAAAGAGAATGATGGAGACCTGATTATCAGATGAGTACAGAAGAAGACAAAATAATTAAGACTTATAATGAGTATGATGCCAATGAGACATATAATTCCTTATGGAATCCGCTGCGAAGCGATGTAGCATTATATTACAAATTACTCGTTGAGTCATTAATTGCAAAGTATTTTCGCCGAGAACAACCACATGTCACCGAAACAAGAGTTTTGGATGCCGGATGTGGAAAAGGAGATAAGATAGGGTATCTTCTATCACTTGGTTTTCCGGCAGATAATCTTTTCGGGGTAGACTTAAATAATGAACGGATACTGGCTGCAAAAAATAAATATCCTAATTGTCGTTGGATTACAGGAAATTCCGCTCATCTAGATTTCTCCGATGAACATTTCGATTATATCCTGCAATTCACAATGTTTTCTTCAATACTTGAACATGAACTTCAGCAAAATATTGCTTCTGAGTTAAAGCGAGTGCTCAAGAAAACCGGGAAGATTATCTGGTTGGACCTAGATGATAAAACAAACATAAAGGGAACACTGCGCGGTATGTCGCCTCTGCAAATACAGAGCATTTTCAATAATGAAGTAGAAATTGACCTTACAAGGGTTTATCTGATGATGTCCTTAGTTCAAAGAATAGCTCCTCATTCCTATCTTGCCTGTCAGATACTTGAAACATTTAAACTGTGGAATCAATGTTTGTTTGGAACAATTAGCCGGAAGTAAAGCTGTACTTTGAGCGAAGCGCCCCGAGTCGGGTGACAGGCGCATTCTTGCCGGATTCTCATGAAAGTTCTCATTATTACATATTATTTCCCTCCTTCAAACTCAGCAGGATGCTTTCGGTGGATACGTTTTGTTAATCAACTGAAAAAAATGGGCTGGGAACCTATAATTCTAACAGTATCGCGTTCTTTTGAGTTTTACTTAAACTACGATCTTTCCCTGCAAGATCGTTTGCCTGATAACCTTAGAATTTATCGTACATATTCCTTTGAATGCGTCTCCGGTTATCCCATGCCGGTTCAACAAATATCAGACAGCAAAAGATTTGTTTTGAGCAGTAAGATATTTAAAAGGGGACTTTTTGAAGTGAGGAAAAGGCTGCATAATATATGCTCAAAGGCTTTTTTCCCCGACGAAAAAATTGGGTGGATTCCATTTGCCTACATTAAAGCATTAAAAATTATCAAAAACCATGACGTAAAAGCCGTAATTACTTCCGGGATGCCTCACTCGACTCATTTAACCGGAGTATTGCTGAAAAATAAAATCGATATTAAATGGCTGGCGGACTTTAGAGACCCCTGGACTGATTGCGAATATATTTCATGTAATTTCCGCAGTACCTGGCGAGAGCGCCTCGAGAAATATCTCGAGAGAAAGGTTGTAGTCGCCTGTGATAATGTAATACTTACTACTGATTCTACGCGGGATTTATTCATGACAAAGTACCAGAGTATTTCGGATAAATTTCATACCATTACCAATTCAATAGACTACGAGCAGTTTGAAAAAAATCAGCCCATAAAATATGAAAAAATATCACTTGTCTATTGTGGCAACTTTTTCGGCAAACGAAGTCCCAAGTATTTTTTGCGGGGGCTGGCTCTATTTTTAAAAACTCATCCAGAGGCTAAATCAAAGGTTGAGGTCCATTTTGCCGGATCTTTCGGCGTGGATGAAAGTAGCGGCAAGTGGAATAGAGAATTCATCTCTGAATATGCTCTCTCGGATATTGTGACGGCTCATGGAAAACTGCCTCACTCGAAATGTTTGTCGATGCTTTCCGGGGCAGATCTCCTGCTCTTAATTTCCGCACCCATAATTACAGACGGCCTTTATATTCCGGGTAAAATATTTGAGTATCTGGCGGCAAAGAAACCAATATTGGCGATGGTAAAGGGGCAGGGCGCAATATCAAAACTAATAAAAGAAACTGACAGCGGGTGGGTAGCTGAAGTAGACAATAGCGAAGACATTGCAAAAGCGCTTAGCTTGTATTGGGAAGATATTACAAATAATGCGACAAATAACTTCTCATTCAGCGGTCTGAAAAACTATACTATTGAGTCAACAACCGAACGGCTTTCCGCTCTTATTAAGAATACTATTAATGCATGAAGGGAAAATGAGGACGGCAATAAAACTCTCAAAAGAAGATCTTCATCAATATTACCAATATGGCTGGGAGACATACTGGCTCGATAAGGTTGACGCCGCTCTTAAACCCTCCGATAGGGGATATCTGCGTATCCTCCAGAACATAGTTGCACTGATTCCTTTTGACAAAGATGCTGAATTCAGAGCATTGGATTTGGGCTGCGGTATAGGAATATACTCTATCAATTTATTAAAAAGATACCCCAAAATGATCTTGACCGGAGTCGACCTTTCTCAGAAACAGATAACGATAGCTAAGGATCTTGCGGCTCGCCACAGCGTTAATGATAGGGTAGAGTTTATTAGTGGTGATGCTGAAGAATGGGTTTCAAATACGAAGTACGATCTGATTGTCTGTACTGAGATGCTGGAACATCTGTTGGAACCTCAAAAGACGTTGAAAAACATAGTTGGCATGTCTCACAAGGATACCGTCGTTATATTCTCTGTCCCTCAGATTTACGGCGAAACAGGGTCTGAAGGTGTTTTCTGCAAGCAAATACTTGATGACGGCAGCGTGACTGAGACGCAGACGAACGTAGATGAAGCCAAGCCTATATTTCGGTATTGGCATAAGGCGTATAAGCCAGGCGAGATAGCAGATCTCATGACACGAGAAGGCTTTTGCAGTGAAGTTATATTGGGCAGCACCTTCAAACTGCCACTAATGGAGTCGTCAAATTTCCCATTTCCTTACAAAATATTCTCCAAGGCACATAACGTCGCCAAAAAGGTTATCAATTATACAGCATTAAATTATCTCTCAAATCAACTGGACGTAAAAATAAATCGAATGACCGGCTACAAGTACGCTGAAACGCTTATGTTGAGGTGTAAGATAGAACGTCCCCTGTGAGAGTCGCTTTATTACATTGGTCCGCTATTCCTCTAAACGTAGAAAACCCTGGAGGCGTGGTTCGGGTGGAGCTCTCTGAATTGGAGAATCATAAGAAGGCAGGAATCCGTTCCTGGCTATTTGGTACAAATATTATTGGGGCGCATCCCGGATTAAAGCTACTAAAACAATATAAGTTTCTTAAAGATAAGGCGAGTTCGGCTTCCAGTATAGAATTTCTTGCACGGAACAGGGATGCGTCCATTCTTCACGGGGTCAATATGCCAATCATCGGTCTCCTTGCACCTCGCAAATCGCTTGTCCATTTTGTAAACAGCCCGAGCGATTTTCATCATCCTACACGTTCTTGGGCTAAGGAACGATATCGCAATGCGCATTTCGCGCTCTGTTCGGAGTATAACAGGCAGGAATTTCTAAATTTATGTCCATATATATCTGGCAATCATATCCATACTCTGCATGATGGAGTTGATGCAACCCTTTTTTCTCCTTCAACTCAAAAAAAAGACATTGACCGCAGGATGAAGCTATTCTTTATCGGGAACTGGTGTGAGGAAAAAGGAGTTCATTTTCTGCTTGATGCAGTGAAAATATTGGAAGGAAGGCGTAAGGATTTTGAACTTTATTTGGCTGGTTCAGTAGGTTACTGGAAAACAAATCCTGAACAGGCAAGAAGTTACGAAGCCTTAATAAAATCAAAGCTTGCTGCCATGAAATTTGTTCGTGTATTGGGACCATTGCAATATGATAAATATGCGGCAACTCTGAAGGAAGTAGATATATTTGTAAATCCAGCACTTTGGGATGAACCCTTTCCCTTGGTAAATCTTGAGGCCGCCTCCAGCGGTATTCCAATAGTCTCAAATGCGGTTGGCGGAATACCGGAACTTGTCAGGGATGGAGTAAATGGCTACCTGGTGAAGGATAAAGACCCTTTAGCCTTTGCTGAAACAGTCGAGCGGTTATTGGAAAAGAGGGAAGATATTGGAACTTTTGGCCAGAATGGCCGTGCAATTGTATTGAATGAGTTTTGCTGGGAACGTCATACTGAGAAGCTTCTAAATATTTACAAGATGATTCTTGGATAAGAATCTCAAAATTACATATCGTCAAGTCTTCTATGGATCACGGGGCTAAGGTTTATATGAGCAAGCCGGTTAGACCCGATAAAATGGAGCTGTTTGTCATTTTCAGGAAGTCTAATTTATTGTTGTTTTGCATTATGAGTTTTTTGGTTAGAGAGATATTTTTCAGCGCCTCGGTCCAGGGAGAATCAGTTATCCTTGGCAAGGATGACCTTACCGGCAATTATGTTGCCCTGCCGATGGGGAAGAAACATCCTTTTGTGGCCTGGTCAAAAGATGAGATTGCTAACTTCAGAACGCATCTCTATAACCTTGACAAGATGTATGATGGTGCGCGCTATGGCTGGCACCATCAACAGATCGGTCCGTTGGCTAAGGCAAAGCGCGGTGATCCTCTTTCGGCTGCGCAGGTCTGGCAGGTAACCGCTGATAGAGTAATGGCGGATACCGCGGGTGAGTATCTCTTGAAAAAAGCCCGCCATTTTAACGACGAAGTATTTATAGGTGCCGGGCATTGGGCCGCTGCCTCGGATTTAAAACAAAGTGCCCTTGTGTATGATCTCATCGCGGACAGTGAAGTACTGTCCTCCGATGAAGATAAAGAAATAAAGGCGTATTTAAGTCGTGCCCTCCACTTGCTGAGGAGTTTGAAACCTTACTATGGCTCTATTAACAACATGGGCGTTCACATCGACGCGAGCGCCTGGGCCGCGGCATTATGTATTGAAGATGTTGATTTGCTTAAAGAACTCTTTCAGAGACTCAAAAAGATTATCGGGCAGGGGATTTTACCCCACGGATACTGGTATGAAGGAACTGCATATGGGAATATGGTAGGAGACTGGATGTCTGATTTGGCGGAATACGGAGATCGTTCCGACATTGACCTGGCACACCTTCATGTTAAGCGCATCGCACTATCTCCTAAATGGAACTTTGCGGATTCTTATGCGCAGATGGGTGAATTATTTACATGGCCATTCCGAGTTATCACACCATTCATGGACATACCAAACATCGGCGATGGGCCTAAGCCGTCTAAACTGGAGTCATTCAGAGCATTAAAAACGGGGAAGTACTCGGACGACGCTGAACTGGCATACGGCCTTTATATGAGGGATGTGAAATTAGATATAAATTACGATCCACATAAATGGGGAGATTTTCCCCTAATCCCGATGTTAATCCGTTAGATAATCTTGGCGACATGCTTTATTCTGACCTGGGGCTGTTCATATTTCGGCAGGGAACCGGGCTCAAGCCTGATGATCAATATGTCATATTTTATTAATTTTCAATACCCCACAGTCTCTGCTGTGGGGAAACCGTGAACCCCCTTTTGAAAAGGGGGTTTGGGGGATTATAATGCAGTTACG
>JAJYAS010000134.1 GCA_021779415.1 Bacillota bacterium | reverse complement strand
ATAACCTTAGATCCAGCATCGGCTCATCGGTCTTATTTTCAATTCGGACAAACAAGAACAAAAGTATTATGCTAACCACAAATAAGAGAAGGACATATAAATTCGTCCAGCCCATAAAGGCACCCAATGATAAAGCCGTTAAAAGTAGTAGGATTCCGGCGGAGAAGCTTAAGGTTCCTTTCCAATCAAAGGTTTGCTTTTGAAGAATTTTGTGGGTTTCTCGAAGTTTAAAGTATGACCACAATGTGCCAATGATTCCAATAGGGACGTTAATATAGAATATGCTTCTCCAGCCAAAAGTCATCAGAAAGCCACCAAGGATCGGGCCAATTACAGACGCTATGCTGATAACCATAATATTAAGCCCTAAAGCCTTACCCAATTCTTCCTTAGGGAAAGCGTCAGCGACAATAGCAGTACTGTTGGCCACCATAAGAGCACCTCCAATGGCCTGTATCAGTCTGAAAATTAAAAGCTGCGTACCAGACTGGGCTAAGCCACTTAAAAGGGAAGCGATCGTAAATAAGGCAAATCCACTGACATAAAGTTTCTTTCTGCCATACATATCTGCCATTCTCCCGATTGAAGGCACTAGGATAGTCATTACCAACATATATCCCATGATCGTCCAGGTTATTTCAGTCATGCTTGCATGTAAATCCTTCATAATCACAGGGAGCGCAATAATCAGGGTGCTCCCACTGAGAACTGAAAAAAGTGCACCAAGGGTTGTACAAGAAAGTGCTATCCATTTGTAATCAATCTTTTCCATTAAAATTAGTACCTCCATGATTAGTCGAGTATATGCCTCGTACCTTAGTAGATTTCCATACACTCATAGTCTAAATTCCTACGTGAAACGTAGGAATTTACTTTACCACTACTACGAATATATAGCAATTAATTTTCCCCAAGCGTAAAAACCGTCCAGATCATGACTGTATCTAGCTTTCAGCGATCAATCTGAGAAATCTTGACGAAATCTTAAGAAAATCTACAGATTGTCAACGAACTCACCCCCACAGATAGTATGAAAGTGCTCTCCGTTGCTTGAGGGCACTAATAAACTACGTAAAGGTGTACGAGCAGAAACTTAATAAGCTCCAGAAGGCATAAGGCCTTCCTGGAGCTTAGTTTACTTTAAAAAACCTACTTCTAACCGCCATAGGGACGGGATCTTATAATATGAAAGGTTGTGTTTCGCCAGCTAATGCTTTCTTGATTCTATCCTGAGTAATTTGCTGATGAGAGACATGCCATAAAACCTGACTATTCTCTAAAATAAGCACTTGTGGTGATTGATGTTGTACTCCCAAAGTCTCAGTCACTAGGTTAGAAACTGGACGAGATTCGATCACTTTGATCAGGACAACCACCGCCTCATCCGAACTTTCCCGGATATAATTCTGCACTTCCCCCCAAGCACGTCCACTGATGGGACAAGTCGTACTATGCTTAAAAAGTATAATCTTACGTTGGCAAGACTGGTTTAATATCTCGCTAAATTCTTGAGTTTTAGTGATCTCCCTAAATTCCGCCATTGTTTTCACTCCTTTTCCATACTGAATTATTATAACAAAAACACTCTGGATTACAAAGTTGACAAAGGACATGTTTATCATGTGACAGCGATGTCAAGACTTGGTACAATGTAGTATAAAAGTCGAAGGTCGCGCATCAAGTAGAGAATTACCGTAAGTTAAGGAGAGGATCAGATGTATGTCGGAGCACGAATTGTAAAAACTGGAATTGGCGTTACCTTAGCAATGTTTCTCTGCAAGATTCTTAATATTGAGCCCGCCGTTTTTGCAGCCATTTCTGTCGTGGTGAACATGCAACCTTCCGTTCGCAAAGCACTCCATAATGCTTGGGAGCAAGTGTGGATTCATTTAATAAGTGTCACATTGGCCGTCATTTTAGGGCTTACACTAGGAACAAGTCCTCTGGTCACAGGTCTAGCCGTTATTCTCATCATTCTTCTATGTAATCGGCTTGGCTGGTCTGGGGGAATAACCATTGGGGTTGTGTCAATCGTCTTTGTGCTCGATTCACCAGCTAATGAATTTTTGCCCCATGCTGCAACTCGTTCTTTGGCAGTTTTGCTTGGTCTTGGGGTAGCGCTAGTTGTTAACCATATCTTAATGCCACCCGAACACAAGAAAAAACTTTTTTTTGAATTAGATCGACTTTTTCGCGATGCATCCACCTATTTCTTAGACCGATTGATCACATTTATTTCTTCTGCTTCTCTGGCATCGTTCATTTCCGAATCTCCTTCAGAGTTATTAGAACGACTCGAGGGGGTTATGAATCTTTACGAACATGGTCGCGAAGAATTGACAGAGAGTGATAATCCTCTACTCGTTGAGCGAGTTCTTGAAATTTGCCGAGGGTTCATTGAACGTGGACAAACTATCGGTGAGATGACTGCGCAGCGCGTTAAACGACGTAACTCACCCGATTCTCCCATACCCACTGATGGGTTAAGTTCAGAATATCAAATGATTCTTGATGTACTGCTAGAAGGAGAGCGAAAGTTAGGACTTTTGGCACGAAAAGTAAGCATTGGGTTAAACCAACCCCATGCCGCTGAAAAAGAGAAAGAGGACATCGAGTACTGGGCAGAATTTGATCGGGTCATGGATTCATGGCAACGCACAGTAAGTGGGGTTTTTTACCTCAGGGCCATGATGGAAATTGCTGTTGTCGCTACTGAAATGCGCTGGGCTGGAAGGCGTATGAAAAAGCTATATGATCTGGGGTCGTTTACTGGTAAAAATGTAACCGCACTTAAATATTAGGACGGGTTGTTCCTTCCTCGAGCACTTTCGCGGGAGACAATACCGCTAAAACACCTCCCATGACGACAAAGAATCCCCCTAATGCTTGTAAAAGAGTTATACCTTCGTGAAGCAAAACAACGGCCAAACAAATTGTCATCACAGGTTCCATGGTACTAATAATGGAAGCCGATGTTGCACCTATATGCTTCATACCGTTAAAAAAAGTCAACATAGCAATTATAGTTGAAAAAAGGGCTATACTTCCGATCCCCAACCAAGTGTATAAGGAAAGATTTAAAGTTGTCCCACCTATTGTAATTCCAATTACTCCATAAGTAAGAGCAGCAGACGTAGAAATCAACGTCGTGCTCACCAAAGGTGTGGTTGATTTTAACACTTGATTTCCTATGAGAATATATATTGCATAAACAAAGGCCGATCCCAGGGCAAGCGAAACTCCAAAGGAATTAATTCCTTTCAAAGCCACTCCTAAAACCAAAACTAGTCCCGTTGTTGATAACAATAATCCAACTAGTTTGAAACCAGAAAACTTTTCTTGTTTCATGAGCACTGCCATGACAGTAACAATAACAGGGTAAGCGTAGAGAAGCAGAGCGGCTAAAGAAGCTGGAATATAGCGTACCGAAGTTAAGTAAAGACCCGCCATTAAAGAGTAGCAAATCCCTCCCATGCCCCATAGCACAAGCCATAGTTTCAGTGTTAAGCGGGGAAATCCTTCTCGCCAAATAGTGATAGTCCAGAAAAAGAGTGCTGCAATAGTGAATCTAACAAATAATACCGTCGTGAGACCAGCGCCACCTGCAAATACAAATTTACCCAGAATTGGGTAGACACTGAATCCTAAGGTGGAAATCAGGATTAAGAGTGCACCCACAACAATAGATTGGTTTCGCTTATTACTCATGAAAATTCTCCAATTAAAATCATTTATTATTGAATACTGCTAGTTTTCATGGAAGCAGATCGCACTGTGAGTACCTTATCTAATCGGCAAAGCTAGTAATTTGATGTTTATCAACCCGCGCAACAGCCTTGATAATCTCCAAGACCAACTTAGCTGATCGATACAGATCTTCTTCTTCGATACTTTCATCAGTCGTATGGTATTTTTGCATTCCAGTTCCCAGAACGACGCAAGGTACGCCGTAGCGGTTAAAATTATTGGCATCGCTTCCCCCACCAGTTACCCCAAATTCGACGGCTAAGCCAGCAGATTTGACCGCTTGAACCGTTAACGTGGCAATTATTGATTCCTCTGCGACGATTAGTGGGTCGTATAGTCTTAGAACTTCAATCTCTGAAATGGCGCCGGCCTCTTCAGCACAGTGCTTGAACGCATCACACATCTGTGCTGTCAGACGTTCTAGTTTTCCTACATTGCGGCTTCTGGTTTCACAAGTAACTTCTACTCTATCTGCTACAATATTCGTGGCCCGACCGCCTTGGATCGTTCCGATGTTTGAAGTTGTTTCCTCATCAATTCGGCCCGTTTGAAGGCGAGAAATTGCCCGAGCTGCCACAATAATGGCGCTTGTTCCATTTTCTGGTTCAACGCCGGCGTGGGCAGCCTTGCCGTTAATCGTGACATTGATTCGATCTTGACCAGGGGCTTCAAGAATAATTTCACCCGGTTTGCCCCCCGCGTCTAAAACAAAGCCGAAGTCAGCCTTCAGTTGCTTTTTATCAATGTTTTTGGAACCGTTTAAACCTCCTTCTTCTGCTACACTAAAGATAACTTGGATATCCCCATGAGGAATGGCCTGCTCTTGGATCGTTCTTAACGCTTCAAGAATTGGTACTATACCAGATTTATCATCGGCTCCCAAAATCGTTGGACCAGCTGACGTAATTAATCCATCGTTTAACACGGGCTCAATATTTAAGCAAGGTTGTACTGTATCCATATGTGCTGAAAATAATACGATCGGCGCCATAGGAAGCGTGCCTTTTAAATAAGCAAGGACATTGCCACAGTTGCCACCGATCACTTCACCAGCATTATCTTCAGTTACAGTCATGCCTAGGTCCTGAAGGCGATTCTTGAGCATATTTGCAATGAAACGCTCATTTTTTGTTGGCGAATCGGTTCTTACTAGTTCGAAAAACTCAGATAATATTCTTTCGCGATTAATCATGTTGTAACTCCTTCATTTTACCCTCATTCGATCTATTACATAAAATCTGACTTAAACGCCACTAATATTAGATTCATCAAAAGCTTTCTAAATCCTGCTAATCTAAAAATATCTTACCTATATTTGATACGACTAATTGCTCATGTATAAGCAGACTGGCTTTCACACGTAAAGGGATTAAGCATTACGCTTAATCCCTTCGACTTCTTTAGTTCCCGTTCTTTATGGACTTCTCTCCAAATGACGTCGTTACCACTTTATCATAAGGGGCAATTTTATTAAGTTCTCCTGCATCCTTAATAATCTGTTGCAAGAGATAGAAATCTTTTTCCTGAAGCACAGGATCCGTTTTCCAGGTGTTCTGATCTTTATAACGTTTGACAGCACTTATCAGAATTTGATCGTTTTCCTCAGGAAATTGAGGTTTAATAGCCTTGGCAATCTCTTCCGAAGTATGACTTGCTACCCAACGCTGACCCTTGTAAATTGCATTTGTAAACTTCTGAATGAGCTCTGGGTTTTTTTCAACCGTACTCTTCTTGGCAAAATATGCAGTATAGGGTACTTCACCACTTTCCTTGCCCAGCGAAGCTACGATATAAGCTTTGCCCTCCTTCTCCATGCTCGATGCCGTGGGCTCAAAGATAATGACATAGTCCCCTTTGCCGCCCATAAAGGCACCTGGCATTGCTGCAAATTGCATTGTGGTATCAACTGTAACATCTTTGCCCACGGTAAGATTATTTTTACTCAATACATACTGAAGGACAATGGCCGGCATGCCACCTTTGCGTCCACCAATAACACTCTTTCCTTTCAGATCACTCCACTTAAAGTTGGGATCAGGCTTCCTTCCCATTAGGAACGTTCCATCTCCGTTGGTAAGTTGTGCGAAGACGACGCTATGATCTTCTTTACCCTCATTATAAACATAAACACTCGCTTCCGGCCCAGCAAAGCCAATGTCAACTTGCCCTGATAGCACTGCCGTCATTACCTTGTCAGCCCCTTGACCATTTGAGAGCTCGATCTCCAGTCCTTCTTCTTTGAAGAACCCTTGAGTTAAGGCTACATACTGTGGAGCATAAAAAATGGAATGTGTGACCTCAGAAAGTTTAACTTTAGTCATCTCTGTTTGATTACTACAGCCTGATAGCACTAGGGACATCCCTAAAAGCAACACGATAAATACCATTAGAAAACCTTTTCTCATAATAACGTTCCCCCTCTTGAGTTTATGTAGGTTATTAGAAGTAAAATTTTGATATAACGTTATGCCTTGTTTTTTACCATAAACTTCTCTAGGTAAACCACCCCCTGATACATCACAGTCGCTGCCACACCTAAGATTATGACGCTGGTCATGACTAGGTCCAATTTGAAAACTTGCCCCCCGTAAACAATGAGATAACCTAATCCTGCTTTAGATACTAAAAACTCTCCTACGATTACCCCTACCCAGGACAACCCAACATTAATCTTAAGGGCATTAATAATGGTTGGTGCCGATGCAGGAAGTAACACTTTCATAAGAACTTGGAATTTTGTGCCGCCAAAGGTTTGGACAAGCTTCGTCTTTTCTTGGTCGATAGCTAGGAATCCATTCAAGACTTCCAAAACAGTGACAATGAGAGAAATTGCCAAAGTCATGATGATAATAGCCGCTGGACCAGCCCCAATCCAAACGATAAACACAGGTCCGAGCGCAATTTTCGGCAAACTGTTAAGAACTACGAGATAAGGTTCTAAGACCTTATTCAGAAATTCCGACCACCATAGGATGATGGCGATAAGCGTTCCCACAAGGGTCCCTAGGACAAAACCAACGACTGCTTCCAGGCAGGTGATCCCAATATGTTGAAAAAGCACACCCTCCTCATATAACCTAATGATCGTAGATATGATCCTTGAGGGTTGACTGGTGATGAACGGATCAACGATTTTGAAGTTGGCGCAGATTTCCCAAAGTCCTAAGGCGAGGACTAAAATCAAAAATTGTATGAACCGAATCCATAGTTTTTCCCTCTTGATCTGCCGCAAGTATCCTATGTGTTCTTGAGAAAAGTCCGACGTCTTAACCAGGTAAGAAACGTTTCTATCTTCTGGATTAGACATGGACATCCAGCCCCTTCCATATCTCTTGGAAATAATAGCGGAATTCCGGTGCTTCCCGGGCGGATAATGGGGTTCTGTTAGCACAACTCAAATTGATTTTATAAATGTCCTTTAATCTCCCGGGACGTTTTGATAAGAGTACGACCCGATCTGCCATACTGATACTTTCGGAAATGTCATGAGTCACAAGCAGCGCGGTTTTGTTTTCTTTTTTTATAATGGTATAGATATCCTCATTGACTACGAGTCTGGTTTGATAATCTAAAGCTGAAAAGGCTTCGTCAAGGAGAAGAATTTGAGGATCGGTCACAAGAGTTCGTATGAGAGCCACTCTTTGCCTCATTCCACCCGAAAGCTGGTTAGGGTATTTGTTTCTGAATTCGTAAAGTCCATACGTTTTAAGAAGGTTTAAGGCACGCTCCTTTGTTTCAGGCGTCACAGCCTTTCTTATTTCCAGGCCTAGGATGACATTTTGATAGATGGTTCTCCAGTCAAAAAGATGATCCTTTTGCAACATGTACCCGATCTTTGGGGAAGTCCCCGTAACCTTATCCCCACAAAGTAAGACGGTTCCTGCGGTTGAGGCAAGCAACCCTGAAATGATGGATAACAGGGTGGATTTGCCGCACCCGCTCGGGCCGACAATACTCACAAATTCCCCCTCGTGCACAGAAAAACTGATATTCTCAAGAGCCGTAATTTCCCCATTTAGGGATTGATATTTCATACCTACGTTATGTACTTCAACTAAATCGGCCAATGGCACCCCCTCCTAAACTCCTCTGTTTTTAATAGTGTATTGATGGAGGCCACAATCGGTGAGGAATATTAATGGTTAGTTTTGGAAAAAAGCAGCCGTGCACTTGGTAAGTGCACGGCTGTTCTTGAGAAGAGCTATGTTT
>JAJYAS010000133.1 GCA_021779415.1 Bacillota bacterium | reverse complement strand
AATCAGAAATTTTTGACCTAAGACTTGTTCTTCTGGCATTACCCCATGGTAAGCATAAAATTCTAGACCCCGTAGGTGAATGACGTCATGCCCCGACATAATGAACGCCTCTCTGTCCCCGCACAATTGCATCTGCCATTTGCACTGCCCTGCGATTGGCCTGGACATCATGGACACGAATTATATCCATCCCGGCAACAACCCCTAGAACACTGGTCGCCAGTGTAGCCTCTAACCGTTCATTGACCGCCAGGTTCAAGGTCTTTCCAATCATAGATTTGCGTGATGTTCCTAAGAGTACAGGATGTCCAAGCGTCTTAAATTCAGCCAATCGAGCCATCACCTCAAGATTCTGCTCCGTTGTTTTCCCGAACCCGATTCCTGGATCTAGAATAATTTGATCTCCGGATAATCCATGAGCCTCCGCCTGTTCAATGCTTTGCCTCAAAAAGTCAAATATATCTCCCATGAGATGATGGTAATTGGCTCCATTCTGATTATGCATGACGATCACAGGAGCCTGGCACTCTCCAACCACCCTTGCCATATCCGGGTCTTTCTGTAATCCCCAAATATCATTAATGATGTGGGCTCCCGCTTCGAGAGCTTTAGAGGCAACGCTAGCCTTATAGGTATCAATCGAGATGGGAACCTCCACAAGCTCTAAAAGTGCCTTTAGGACTGGTTCTAAACGATGCCATTCTTCTTCGGCACTCACACTCTCATGACTAGGACGTGTTGACTCCGCCCCGAGATCTAAAATGTCCACACCTTCTTCAACCATACATTTCGCCTGAGCTATGGCATCATCAATATTAACGTACCTTCCCCCATCGGAGAAGGAATCTGGCGTTACATTCAAAATTCCCATGACTAAGGTGCGTTCCCCAAGCTTCAACTCCTTGCCCCGACAATTTAAAATGCGGGTTTTAGGAGGTTCTAGAAACGTAAGCAACTGCTTCAAGTCATGCCCAACTTTCTTCAGCCCAAAGGGTTGGGCTAATACCTTAGTCGAAAGGTGCTCAAGTTGACGAACTGTGCCCAGCAACATAACATCTGTGGCATCCACATTATTAGTAATCACATCCCGGTGTACTGCTGCATCCCCGCCAACGGATAACATCTCCTGTTTCAGAATATGGGCGACCCGTAAAGGGACTTGCTCTAGTTTTATCCCACGTCCTAATCCCTTCCCTGCCATATGTCCAATTCCTCCGGCGTCGGAACCAATTTCTGTTAAACTCATTTTTGCTTCTCTCAAATTATCGAGTGTAACCCACCTCATACCATACGCCTGCATTTCCTCGCTCCTTTAATACCTAATCTGTTTCATTTCCATGCTGAATTTGTAGCATAAGGTTTGTGCAGTACAATGACGACAGTCTCTGGACCAATCGTCTGCTAGAGCCAACGCTTCTCCCAAAAGAGTCAAGTTATCCGCCTGATGTTTGCGATGTTCACGAATCCCCGCCATGATGACTTGAATATCCTCCGCACTAAAACCACACTCTTCAAGCGAGGAGAGAGCCAGTCTTGCGCTCGCCTCTGCATGATCTTCCCCAGTTTCATATTCCACCCAACGGCCAATATCATGTAGAAAAGCAGCAGCATACACCACCTCTTTGGGGAGGATCCCCTCACCCTTCTCCAGGATAAACGCATAAGCAATGCGCGCTACATTTAAACCATGCTCAAAACCATGTTTACAGAAACGACGTTCTTTCTCCAACCTCTCAATTTTCTCCATAGAGCGGATATAATCTTCATGGTCCAAGAGCTGATTGACGCGAGCCATTCCATTATCAATAGTGCCCCACTCCCTCCATTTTATCACGCCTACGTAATCCTGTGATCTTACGAGAACGAAATTAAGGATTCTCTGGTTTAGCAAACTTAAAGTCATAGGCCCCTTTATAAGAGGGAATGTTTAATGTTTTTCTTGTAATGCTCACCGTCAAGCCATTCTGTTTCAAGCCTGGAGCTTCTAGCTTAGAAAAGTAATCCAAGAGGGTATCTTGATCCCCGATAGCATCCAATTCGTAAGGAATACCCTCCGCACGGTTAATGGGCACTTTGTTAACCAAAATTATCGAACTTCCGCTCAATACAACGGCGGTTGAGCCGACGATCCGTTGACCATTTATGCTAATAGCCTCAGCATCGGCGAACTTCAAAGTATTAATCATCCTAGCAATATCTTCTGGACTGATAGGAAAGATAACTTTCTTGTTGCGGTCGTCAATGCTAATCTGAATTCCCGGTCCTTCCACCGCCTGCGTCCCTTCCAACATTTGCAGTTGTTTCAGCTGAGCAAGGAGTTGAGGATCCGTCCCCATTTTTTTTCGGGCCGCATCCAGATTTTCTAGCAAGATGCGATGCTCGTCTTGTAGTTTGGCATTTTGCGCCTGTGAATTCGACAATACCGATTTCATTTGTTTCAAACGATCTGCACTAATTTGTTCTGCTGCTGATACATTCTTTTGGGTTTGAGCCTGAAGAGATATCAGAAAGCCAAGGGCAATTGCCACCATAGTAACAGGCAGAGCTAAGCTTCTTTTCCAACGCTGCATTATGTCCCCTCCTTCACGGGTTCAGCATATTGGTAATTTCGCAATTTTCCTGCCGGTATTATAACCTTTTCCTGGATCTCAAGTTTGCGCGTAATTCCGTTTTGCTGTTGGAGATCGCCAAGTTTAAACCAACCGTAAAAGTTAAGGGCAGCTGATAAATTATTGGTATCCCCAATGGCTTCAATCACATAAGGCGGCATTTGGCGAGTACCATTGATTTGGATATAGGACCCTCCACAGAATACTTCTGTATTTGTCGTCACGCGCTGGCCATTTACTGCAACTGCTTCCGCCCCACCATTCCATAATGCATTAAAGATCTCGCGAATGTATTGTTCATGAATTACAAAGAGCATTGGATCCTCTTGCTCTTTCGCAGCCCGCTTTGAATCATCCAGCGTAATCCGTACGCCAGGGCCGGAAACCCCAATCACACCGGCATTCATTTGTGCCTCTCGAAGTTGCTGATTAGCCAATACTGATGCGCTTTGTCCTTGAACGTATTTATTCAATTCCTGCTGTATTCTATCATTGTCAGCAGAGATTTGTTGATTTTCTTGTTCCGTTTGAATTAGACTAGGCACCGCTGTTTCTGTCGCCGGACTACCCGCGACTCCATGAGCTCTTAGAAGAATAATAAAAAGAAATCCAATCAATATCGAACCAAACCCCAATAACCATCGTTCCATTTTTTCCAACTGCATATATCACACCTCCATACCTTCAGTTTCTGAAAAGGGACACCCCTGCGGGCGTCCCTTATTGCTTTATTCACTCAACCATTCGTCGCCCGCTTTGGGATAATCAATCAGTTCTTCTGGTTTAAAATAAAGCGAAATCTCTCGTTCTGCACTTGTATCTGAGTCCGAACCATGAATAATATTACGGCTAATATCCATCCCATACTTTCCTCGGATCGACCCAGGATTCGCATTTGCCGGATTGGTCGCCCCCATCAGCTCGCGAGCTAATACAACAACATTTTTACCTTGCCATACCATGGCCACGACCGGAGAAGACATAATGTACATTACTGTCGGTTCAAAGAACCCCTTACCCTTGTGTTCAGCATAATGTGCTTCTGCTAAGGTACGATCAACTTGAATTAACTTCATTCCTGCGAGTTTCAAACCCTTTTTCTCGAAATGTGAAATTATTTCCCCGACTAACCCCCGCTGAACCGCATCGGGCTTCAGCATAATAAATGTCCTTTCCATCTTCACACTCCCTTACTCTATTTTATTCAATTCCTCCTCCACGGTACGACGTGGCAACTCGGCATCGAGTGAACCTTCCGCTGTCTTTTCAAGATTTATAGAACCATCAGTCAATTCTCCAGCATCCGCCGGAACATCAAACTTCGCCATCACTGCAGCAAAATCCTTAACATCCAGTGTTTCTTTATCCATCAAGGCTTCGGCAATAGCATGTAATTTATCAATGTTTTGCCGAATTAAGTTTTGAGCCTTTTGATAACAGTCATCAATAATGCGACGAGCCTCTTTGTCAATCGCGTAAGCTACTGCATCACTATAACTACGATCACGGGAAATATCCCTTCCAAGGAAAACCTGCTCTTCTTTATGTCCAAACGTGAGCGGTCCCAGTTCCTCAGACATCCCCAACTCCGTAATCATTTTACGAACTATCCCAGTGGCTCGCTCCAAGTCATTCGAAGCACCCGTACTGATTTCATGCAGAACAACAGCTTCCGACACGCGTCCACCCAGTAGCATGGTTACTTGATCGAGCAGTTGAGATTTTGTCATATAGTTGCGGTCTTCCTTGGGAAGAAGAAGCGTATATCCCCCAGCCCTTCCACGCGGGATAATCGACACCTTGTGCAACGGGTCTGTATTGGTTAGGAGCTCCCCAAGCAACGCGTGTCCTGCTTCATGATAAGAAACAAGTTTTCTTTCAAAAGGACTGATCACACGGCTCTTCTTCTCTGGTCCTGCAATCACTCGTTCAATAGAATCCTCCATGGCCTGCTGTCGAATTTCCGTTTCACTCCGCCGAGCAGATAGAAGTGCTGCTTCATTAATCAAATTCGCCAGGTCCGCACCAGTAAAACCAGACGTTCGTCGCGCAATCACCTCAAGATCAACATCTTTTCTGATTGGTTTACCTTTGGCATGGACTTTAAGAATCTCTTCCCGCCCTTTAACATCTGGCACATCAACAACGACTTGCCTGTCAAAACGGCCTGGACGCAAGAGTGCTGGATCAAGCACATCCGCGCGATTGGTAGCCGCGATAATAATAACTCCATCGTTACCATTAAATCCATCCATCTCCACTAGAAGTTGGTTGAGCGTTTGTTCTCGTTCGTCATGTCCACCACCAAGACCAGCACCCCGTTGTCGTCCAACAGCATCGATCTCATCGATAAAAACAATGCACGGGGAACTCTTTTTGGCCTGCTCGAATAAATCACGAACCCGAGAAGCTCCGACCCCGACAAACATTTCCACAAAGTCCGAGCCACTGATGCTAAAAAATGGCACGCCTGCTTCCCCTGAAACAGCTCGGGCAAGTAACGTTTTACCTGTTCCAGGAGGCCCAAACAAAAGGACTCCGGTGGGGATTTTTGCCCCCAATTCATTAAACTTCTTAGGAAACTTCAGAAATTCAACCACTTCCTGAAGCTCCTCTTTAACTTCGTCCGCACCTGCAACATCTGCAAAGGTTACCTTTTTCTTTTCTTCCCCCACAAGGCGTGCCTTACTTTTTCCAAACTGCATTACTCTGTTCCCGCCACCCTGGCTTTGTTGCATCATAAAGAAAAACAAGGCAACGATAACAATAATGGGAAGCATGGTGGTCAATAAGCCGACCCACCATGGAGACTCAGGTGGCTCCGATAATTTCAAAGGGAGTCCGTGGGCCACTAAATCCGCAGTAAGTTGTGGATCACTAGCCAGTCCTATCACTTCGTGCTTCGTGTCATCCTTCATCGTGACCGTATAGTTAATGGCATTACTTTCAATAACAGCCGCGACATCTTTAACTTGATCCGCTACAACAGCCCTTTTAAAAGCGTTATAATCCATTCCTGTCTCTTTATTAACAGGAGGGGTTGACCATCTAATTAACAAAATCGCCATGAGAATGATAAGCACATAAATCGTTGCGTTCTTAAAGACCTTCAAATATGGTCCTCCTCTCTAGTTGGCAACTGCTTACTAAGAAGCAATTCCCCATATTATACCACGCAGTACTGGGTTTTACAATGAATTCAAATTAGAACCCCAGGCCTGAGACTTTACAATTCCATAAATTCTTTCAGTGTTCTGGCCTGAACGACAAAGATCACTCTGACGAACTCCAGGAATCCAAAGCACCTCGTTTTCGTTCGCCATCAGGGGGAGTCGGTTTCTCAGCATAACCGGGATATTCTCCTCTTGGAAAACCTTCTTAATTGACTTATGCCCCACACCTTGAAACCACATCCTGTCTCCTTGTCGCCGAGTTCGACACACTACCCGCCCTGAAAACTGCCCTAAGAGATCTTTGCTAAACACTGCAACCCTGTTCTCGTGTCCATCAAAGGACCCGTTCGCCGAGCAATACTCAGATTCTTCCAGCAGTCCAATCTCCATTTTCAGGCTCGTAAGTTCGTACCAAACTCCAATGTCCATGGAGATTTCCGAAAAGGGTAGATTTGTTATCTGTTTACCAGATGTCACCAGCATGTTGGGCTTTACGCTATCAGAATATGCGCTAAACCAAACTCCTTCCTCCGTAATTTTAACCCTCATTCCAGGCAAATCCTGTGCCCAACCAGCCCTCCCCTGAGAATCCATGATTTTCGCAACATAGTCAAATGCCAAGCCTCGTGGCTCATGGGTGACAAGCATGGCAGCCCTGCGCAATAGTCTAGAAAGAATCGCTGCAGGCTCAGTAAAGACATTACGTTTCAAGCCAATCTCATCGACCGGAGCTTCAAGATGGTAGTTTTTCCAGGCTACCTCCACCTGTTGGGTAATGTATTCCTCGTCCCAACGCAGAAGTTCTCCGGTACGGCCTAAGGCCTCCTGAATTCGCGGATTATAATCCCTCTCCAATTCAGGTAATAATTCTAGGCGAATTCGGTTACGAACATAAACTGGTTCTTCGTTCGAACGATCTAAGGCATAGGGCAAAGCTTCTCGCTTACAGTAATTCAAGATATCTGCTTTAGAAAACGTCAGCAGGGGTCTAATGGTCGAGCCTTTCGTGGGATATATTCCTGCTAGGCCAGCAGTTCCACTTCCTCTGAGTAACCGATAAAGAATAGTCTCTGCTTGGTCGCCGAGATGATGTGCTGTTGCTAGAAGAGTGCATCCCTCTTCGAGCATATCCTCTTTCCAACGAGCGTAACGCCATTCGCGAGCGGCCGTTTGAAACGATTGACCCCTAGCTTTAGCATACGCTTTAGAATCGAAACGATGAATGATGCAAGGGGTCTCCCACTCCGCTGCCATCTTCTGAACCATACGTTCCTCATCATCGGACTCTTTCCGAACTCCGTGATGAACATGCGACAGAACCAAGGAAATCCCTTTTAACCGTTCCTCTCGTACATACCGCCAAAGAATATGACTTAACGCCATTGAGTCCGGCCCTCCGGATACTGCAACCAAAACTTTAGCGTTTGGGGGGATCAAACGAGGTAATATGTGTGTGTGCAGTCTTTCGTACATGTCTCGCGCCCCCTTTCCGGACCAAACGCAGGGGGACTGTCGCTAAGGCAATCCCAACTGCTATCGCGCCCGCTGCAAACAACGTCTCCGCCCCTGTAGTCAAAGCCCCAATAAAATCCCCTTTGACCAAAGCTAACATCGTCGAGTAAGCTCCCACTCCAGGAACTAGGGGAATAATCCCCGGTACTGCAATAATCAAAACCGGAACCCGGAACATACGGGCCCCTCCTTCCGCCAAAAGCCCAATTCCTAATGATGCCAAAAAGATGGCAGTATTCGTACTTCCTAGGGACCGAAAAATCAACCACCCGATCGTTCCAGCTAAAGCGCCTGGCAATAAGTAACGGACAGGAACATTGAAAACCACTGCAAAGGCGAGCGTAGCAATGAAGGAGACTGCAAGTTCTATCAGCATTTTTCTACCTCCATAGCGTTAAAAACCTCGGAAATATCAATATTCTATACCTTAACATTCTCTCCGCTTAAACACAACGCCATACTTAGTAGATTAGTTAAGCTCCATAAAAAAACTTTTATGTAAAGGGAAAGGCCCCGATTGCTCAGGGCCTCAAAAATCTTTCATCCATAATCGAGTAGGAGCTGAATAATTATTTTATACAGCGTCCTCTCACACCACCGTACGTACCGTTCGGTATACGGCGGTTCAATAGGAATTAATGTATTAATGAATATCTTTCACTGA
>JAJYAS010000132.1 GCA_021779415.1 Bacillota bacterium | reverse complement strand
GGTTAAGTTGAGTATTGAGCAAGAAGGGCGCTTGTTCCAGGCGACTTGGTTTAACCAAACCTTTATTCTTAAGCAATATCCTGTAGGAACGAACGTCGTTGTAACAGGTAAAGTGCGCTGGCAGCAACAGGTGCCGGAAGTTCTAGTGACGGATATTGAGAAGGATAGTGACGTTGGTCCCAACACTGCCTCTGATCGAGGCTCGCAAACGATTTTGCCAGTTTATTCTGAAACGGCGCGTTTGTCTTCCAAGGTAATCCGCGGCATCATCCAAAGTAGTTTGAGTCAGGTTGAGGTAGCTTTTCCAGAAGTCCTACCGCGAGAAGAATTGGGGCAGTGGATGGAGAGATCCCGAGCGCATCGGGAAATTCATTTTCCGGAGAACTATACCAGTCTGTCCAGCGCTAGAGATCGACTAGTTTGGGAAGAGATTCTCTTTTTGCAATTAGCGGTCATCGGACTACATCAGGGTATGGTTCGTTTGGGAAGTCCGCCGTTATCAGGGGGAGAGGAACAGATTCGGAGTTTTTACAGGGCCTTGCCCTTTCGTTTGACCACAGCCCAACAACGAGTGATTCAAGAGATTTTTCAAGATATGGCGAGATCACAAGGAATGGCTCGATTGGTCCAAGGGGATGTTGGATCGGGTAAAACGGCTGTTGCTATGGCTGCTTTGCTTCGCGCAGTAGGGTCAGGATACCAAGGGGCAATGATGGCTCCTACGGAAATTTTGGCGTTACAGCATTTTCAATCGCTCGAAAAAGTGTTCACCCCTCTGGGCATTACGGTTGTGTGTTTACTGGGTAGTCAGAACAAAGGTGCGCGGGAGGAAACTTTAGCCATGATTGCGGAGGGCAAGGCACATGTCGTAGTGGGAACTCATGCCCTTATTCAAGAAACCGTGGTTTTTAAAGCGTTGGGTCTTGCCGTCACGGATGAGCAGCATCGGTTTGGCGTGCGACAGCGTTCGTTGCTCCAGAGTAAGGGAGAAAGTCCACATGTTTTGGTTCTTACAGCGACACCTATTCCCCGGACGTTGGCCTTGACACTCTATGGAGATTTACAGCTCTCCGTGCTTGATGAGATGCCAGTTGGGCGAAAGCCGATTATAACCCGCAAATTATCGGAACGTGCCCGTCCAAAAATGGAAAAATTCCTTGAAGAGCAAATTAATCTGGGCAGGCAAATCTATGTTGTTTGTCCGTTGGTGGAAGAGTCAGAAACGCTTGATCTTATTTCGGCTACGGAGCGTGCCGCTGATTTCCAAGTTAGGTTTCCGAACTGTCACGTCGCCCTCCTGCACGGTAAAATGAAGGGGGCGGAAAAGGAAGCGATCATGGTAGAGTTTAATACTGGGAAGATTGATGTTCTGGTTGCTACAACCGTGGTAGAAGTTGGGGTCAATGTCCCTAATGCCTCTGTTATGGTCATTGAATCGGCAGAACGGTTCGGGCTCGCACAATTGCATCAACTTAGGGGACGTGTTGGTCGAGGAAGCGACCAATCTTACTGCTTTTTGTTATCGGGAAACAAAAATAGCCGTCGTTTAGATATTCTCTGTCAAACAGAAGACGGCTTCAAAATCGCTGAAGAGGATATGCACCTGCGCGGAACAGGGGAATTATTGGGGACACGACAACATGGTTTAGCCGAATTGAGGCTCACGGATTTCTCACGGGATGGACATCTTGTTGAGAAGGCCTATCAGATGGCACAAAAAGCTTTGCAGAATCCCAAAAAGTTTGAAATGCTTTTTCGAGAAGTTCAGAGGCTGTTTCCGCCGGAAAAAATTGGGGTTAATTAGTGTAATTGATTTAAATAAGGTTTCGGTTTTTAGACTAAACTTTTGGCAGGAATTGCCGAGTATGATTATGATCAAACGGTCGAATAATAGAACCAGAATGAATCGTATTAAAAGCAATGCAGCAGCGAAGCAGGTCTGCTGCCTTTATAAACTACTCTAAGGAGGTGTAAGCTTTGACTGAACTCAATAAAACGATGGTCCAACTGACACCGGAATTAGAAAAGTTCAAGTATGAAGTCGCGCAGGAAATTGGGATTGCTAACCGTAAGCACAAACAGTTCCCCAATACACCACAACAATAATCCATATAGAAATGGGTCAGGTTTATATTTAAACCTGACCCATCTTTTTGCTTCATACCTAGCTCGTCCTTACCAGCCAATTGAATGAAATAGTCATGCTATTGCAGATAACGCTCATAATCTTCACGATCAACTCCTGGATGCAAACTAATCGCCAAGGCACCAGCAATAATTTTAGCCGTCGCTTTTATAAGTGTGTCAATTTCCTTGGGTGTGACCATCAGGTTTCCTTGGAAGGGAGAAAGCACGTCATCGATGATTTTGCTGAATGTTTCAGGTTTTATGCCCTTATAAAGTTTATAGAGTGAGGGGCTGGTTACGAATTGTTCGAAAACTCCTTCGACGACATCGTGGGCAATGAGGGATGCATTGACAACTGTAGGGAGGCCGATGGCTATCACTTTACATCCGACTGTTTCTTCGTTAATACCAGCCCGTGGGTTTCCTACTCCTGAACCAGGGTGAATTCCGGTATCGGCGAGTTGGATGCTTGTGCCGACTCGTTCAAGTGAGCCGGCGGCCAGGGCATCAATAGCTATGACCAAATCCGGTTTGACATGGTCCACAATACCACGAATGATCTCGGCGGTCTCAATGCCGGTAATTCCCAATACGCCCGGCGCAATGGCACTTACCTTTCTCATTTTGCCGTGCAATTCATCTGGGGAGAGCTGGAAGAGGTGGCGGGTGACCATTGTTTTGTCAATGACTTGAGGCCCTAACGCATCGGGTGTTGCATTCCAGTTTCCCAATCCAATGATTAGGATGCTGGCATCTTCTTTTAGATTCATGAGTTCGCTTAATTGGTCAGCAAGTACATAGGTGATATCTTCATGGACGGCATAATTACTTGTTCGGATTTCAGGGGCATCAATCGTAATGTATTGTCCTTTGGGTTTGCCGATCGCTTCGACTCCTTCATCGGTTTCAACTGTAATGATTGTGACTTTGGCATGTTCAAGCTTTTGTTCATCCATTCGAACACCGGGAATTTCTTCCCCGCTTTCTCCCCTCAGGAGCTGATGGGCCTCAACGGCTAAATCAAGCTGGACCTTGAGGTGACGATAAAGTTCTAATTTCTTCATGGTTTCTAACTCCTTTAAATGGATTGAAAAAATCACTGGGGCTTTGATTTAAGCGCCCAGTGAACAGAGAGGAAACGAAAGGAAGAGCTGGATGGGGGAAGGACATTCGATATTTATGTTCATAGACATCGAATACCAAAGTTAGTATTGGCAAAAACTAAAATGATATACAGGAAATTTAGGGAAATATATTTATTTGCTGTGGTATAATGATAAACAGTCCAATTATCTAATAATTATGGCTGAAATGCTGAATAAGCTCTGTTATAATATAACATGGAGGATTTATGAGGATTATTGCAGGGGAAATGCGTGGCCGCCAACTAAAAGCGGTAGAAGGGATGCAAACACGTCCGACCTCGGATAAAGTAAAGGGCGCAATCTTTAATGTTTTAGGAAATAAGGTCTTGGATGCCCGTGTGTTAGACCTTTTTGCTGGAACTGGAAACTTGGCGATTGAGGCACTTTCTCGCGGTTCTCGCGAAGCAGTGATGGTAGAGAAGAGTTTGGCTGCGCATCAAGTTATACGGGAGAATCTAGAACGAGTTGGGGTTACCCATAAGACAAAGCTTCTCTTGATGGACGCCTTTAAGTATTTAAACAACAGACAGCCTCATGAAGTTTTTGACCTTATTTTTCTCGATCCCCCTTATCGTCAGGACCTTGTCTTAAAGATTATCTTGAGCCTAAAAGAATACTCCTTTTTGACACCAATGGGCGTTATTATTGCGGAAACGGCTAAAGATGAAAAACTCAATGACGATATTTATCCCTATGAAATACGTAAAACAAGCGAATATGGGGACACAAAAGTGTGGTATTTACAGAGAATGGATGTATGACGAGGGAGAGGATTTAAGTGGAAAGCGATATCTTAAGTTTGCTTAATGAAATGGAAGAGATTGTTGATCATGGGCCTAAGATCCCGATGACGGGTAAGGTTTTGGTCGATGACACTGTGATTTTTGAATTGCTCGATCGCGTTCGTGCGGCTTTACCAGAAGAGTTAACCAATGCCAAATGGGTTTTAAAAGAGCGGGAACGAATTTTGAATGAAGCACAAATGGAAGCTCAGAAACTTATGGAACGGGGTAAATCGTACGTTGATAAGATGGCAGTAGAGAATGAAGTGGTTAAACAGGCTCAGAGTTATGGAGAGGATATCGTTAGGCAGGCGCAATCCTATGCAAGGGATGTAAAGATTGGGGCGGTCCAATACGCTGATGAAATGCTGCAACATGTCGAACAGAGTTTGTACGAAACGCTTCAAGCCTTGCGTAAAAATCACGAGGAATTAAAGGGACTGGCCAAAGAAGACCGGGACAACATAGGAAAGTCTGAAAAAGAGAAGAGTGAGAAAGCTTAACGAATTCGGTTTGAGAGAAAATCATCCAATATCGAAGTAATGGCAGTTGAATTGGGAACAATTTGACTGCCTTTTAAGGTATATAGGTATAAATCTTAATCAATAATCTGCAAATAATGACATGAATAAAGCCCTTGATCCTAGAAGGCTCATAACACTATCGTGTAGGGTGTTGGAGTAAGGAAAGGACGAAGAGTAGGGCTATGATTCCCATAAATACTAGAGAGCTTAAGTGCCAAGTATTCCACACTATAAACGATGTGCTTGGGGCTTGAACTGAGATGACGGATGTAGGTATCTTGGCAACTAAGAGGAAGAGTTGGCTTAAACCTAACGCAAAGATAGCATGCAGTACTCTTGCAATGACAAAAGGGTAGAAGCGCAAATCAGTTCCGCTAATTAATCCGGCGATTTGTGCAAACACTGAAAGTCCACCCCAACCCATAAGTAAGGCCAGAAGCGCCACTTGCTGATGGAGTAAAGAAAGGGCGCGGATTGACTCCTGACAACCTAACGTCATTTCAAAGAGACCGTTGAAAAAGGCTTGAAAAACGGGAACTTGAATCATTCGGATAAGGCTGTGGCTTAGAAACGCTAAAAATAACGTGACGTGCCAGATGTTTAAGAGTCGGAGGACAACAGAAAAAAAGGCCATGAAGCCGGCAACCATCAGGACGGTACTGGTACTTTGTTTGATGGCATCGCCGAGGGCTTGGCCGAAAGCTCGCTTATCTCTGTTTTGAGCGTCTCTCAGCTCTCGCCAAGCTCGTTTGAAGGACGGTAAACTTCTTGGCAGCGGGGATTTAGGGGAAACACGGTAAAAACGAAAGAGGAAGCCAACCATTAAATTGGAGAGATAAACTGACCCGGCCAATAAAACCCCAAGTGAAGGCTTACCTAACATTCCTGAAGCAACGGCTCCGAGCATAAAACCGGGGCTGGGGTTATTGGTAAAGGCTAAGAGACGCTCTCCTTCCTCGCGAGTAATTTCTCCAGCTTGGCGAAGCCGTGCGGTTAGCACTGCCCCCATGGGGAACCCCGAAGTATATCCCATGGCCACAACAAAAGCTGCTTTGCCGGGAAGGCGAAAGACCGGACGCATAAATGATTCAAGAAGAACACCAAGAAAATGAA
This sequence comes from Bacillota bacterium, assembly GCA_021779415.1. Next base: position 2,285 of record JAJYAS010000132.1, on the reverse strand, counting down.
CGAAGCCTGCCGCCATGAGAAGCTCAGAAATAATAAAGAAGGGGAGCAAAGCAGGGAGGACAAAATTCCACCATAACGTCAATCCACTGCCCGCTGAGCTAAGAACTTCTTGGGGATAGGCAAACATGCCGAGGGCGAGGAGACTTAAGGCAATGACACGGACAACGTTGGACATGGAACTATCACCTTCCTAGACTTTTGTTCATAATTTATATGATGGAATGTTAGGCACTAGAAGTTGGGGTGAGGAGGAGAAGCGTTATGATTCCAAAAAAAGGTCTTGTTTTGGGAGCTGGAGGGGCGCGAGGGTTCGCCCATCTTGGTGTCCTTCAAGTGCTAGAAGAAGAGAAAATAGAGATGGATTTTGTCGTCGGATGCAGTGCAGGAGCAATCTTTGGCGCTCTGTGGTGTGCTGGATTGGATCTATATCGCATTGAACGGTTGCTGACTTATCCGGGGTTTGCCAAGAAACTTTTAGACCCTGCGGTCTCCAAAGAAGGACTGGTTAAAGGGGATAAAATTCTTGAGGTACTCCGTTTGCTAACCAAAGATATGGTGTTTGAAGATTTAAAAATTCCGTTAGCAATCGTAGCTACAGATATTGAAACAGGGGAACTTGTAGTTTTTAACGAGGGAAGTGTTGCACAGGCTGTTCGTGCCAGTATTTCTATCCCGGGATTTTTTAAGCCTTATCGTTACCAAGGTCGTCTCTTAGTTGACGGTGCGGTTAAGAATCGCTTACCAGTACATATTGCCCGGAATATGGGAGCGGAGAAGGTATTAGCCGTTGATGTCAAAAAGGGGTTGATTACAAAACTTTCCAGCGCTATGGACATCTTACTCCAGTCCATAGAAATTCTTGAAGATGAAGTGTTCCGGGCACATTGCCATGGTGCAGATCTGCTGATTCAGCCAGATATTGGACATATTGGAAGTTTGCAGTTTGATCGAGCGGAAGAAGGGATCCGTCTTGGACGGAGTATTGCGTTGGCGAAATCTTCTGAAATTAAGAGAATAATGGCGTGAGGGGTTGAAAAAACGAAATTTTGTGCTACACTCACGAAGGATGGATAATATTTTTGTGTCAATAAATGGAACCTAAAAAAAGGTAAAATTTATTGTTCTGGGGAAGACTATCGTTATTAATACATCTTAGAAAGAATTATGGGATCAGGTGGAAAAATAAAAAGGGGTAGAGGAAATGAAAATTCTTGTTATTAACTGTGGGAGTTCTTCACTAAAATATCAGGTGATCGATATGGACACAAAGAATCCAATCGCCAAAGGGTTAGTAGAGCGTATTGGCCTTGAGGGTGCTGTCCTTACGCATAGTATTGCCTCCGGAAAAAAGGAGGTCATTAAGACTGAAATACCGACTCATGTCGCTGCTATTGAACTTGTGTTGAAGGAATTAGTGTCTCCTGAATATGGCGCTCTTCAAGATTTAAGTGAGATTTATGCCATAGGGCATCGCGTCGTCCATGGTGGCGAGAAATTTTCCAAATCCGTTGTCATAGATGATGAAGTTATGAAAGCCCTGAAGGATTGTATTGAACTAGCTCCATTACACAATCCTCCCAATATAGCCGGAATTAAAGCCTGTCAGAAAATCATGCCAGGTACTCCCCAAGTGGCAGTCTTCGATACTGCTTTCCATCAAACGATGAAGCCTGACAGCTATATCTATGGTTTACCTTATGATTATTATAAAAAATATGGAATCAGAAAATATGGTTTTCATGGTACATCCCATAAATATGTCAGTCAGCGTGCTGCAGTCCTTCTCAAAAAACCGTTACAAGAATTAAAAATTATTAGCTGTCACTTAGGGAATGGAGCTTCAATTTCCGCTATTCGTGGGGGGAAATCAATTGAAACCTCGATGGGCTTTACCCCGTTGGATGGATTGATGATGGGAACTCGCTCGGGAGCCTTAGACCCAGCGATTGTCACGTACATCATGTGCCGGGAAAATCTAAGTTGCGACCAAGCTAATGACTTTTTAAATAATAAATGTGGTGCTTTAGGGGTTTCTGGGGTAAGCAGTGACTTTAGAGACATTGAAGTGGCTGCGAAACAAGGAAATTTCCGTGCTCAACTGGCCTTGGATATTTTCGCGCATGATGTTAAGCAGTTCATTGGTTCTTATGCTGCTGTATTGAATGGGCTTGATGCCATAATATTTACAGCGGGTGTTGGGGAAAACGCTTCGAATATGCGGGCAGATATTTGCAAAAATCTAGAGTTCCTTGGCATAGATATCGATTTAGAGAAAAACAAGGTCC
>JAJYAS010000131.1 GCA_021779415.1 Bacillota bacterium | reverse complement strand
TAACTTACAGTTTCTCCAGTCTTTATGCTTTTGACATGAGAGACCTTTGCTTTCCAAGACATAACAGGTTCCAACCCAGCATTGCCGCCTACTTGAGCAGACGGGGAGAGGCCATAAAGAGCAATACCTGGGCGAACCAACTCAAAATGAGATTCCGGGAATTGAAGTATCGCTGCACTATTTGCCGCGTGGCGAATCGGAATTTTAAGTCCGGAACTCTTTAGCTTGGCATAAAGACCCTCAAACTGTTTGAGTTGCTCCCTGGCAAACGACAAGTCACTTTGATCGGACGTGGCAAAATGAGTGAAAATCCCTTCAATAAATAGGTTGGGCAACGCTGAAATTTTAAGGATCTTCGCCCAATCCGCCTCGCGAAATCCAATTCGATTCATGCCCGTGTCAACTTTGATATGTAACTTCGCCGTTCGGTTTTGTTTCACGGCCGCATCAGAGAGCGCTTGCGCCTGAGACAGTTGAAAAATTGAAGGAATAATTCCTTCCCTAACCAAGGTATCCGACTGTTCCAAATTAGTAGCCCCTATAACCATAACCGCAAGCTCTGGAAACACCTCTTTTAATTCCAACGCTTCTTCCAAGAGGGCAACCCCAAAACGCCTTGCCCCACACGCGATTAATGTTTTCACAACAGGAATTAAACCATGTCCATAAGCATCCGCCTTGACAATTGGCATCATTTCACTTTGGGTATACGCCTGAAGTTTGAAATAATTTTCTCTAAGTGTTTGTAAATTCACCTCAGCCCAGACCGGTCGCAACCCCATGTCCTCATCCCCTCTTTCCATCTAAAGGCTTCAATTCTAACCCGCGTCGCACTTTAGGGAGGTAATCTGCAACTTCTAATGCCGTGAATCCTGACCACCCATACTCTAACGCTAAGCTATCCGCCGATTTCCCATGTAAATAAACTCCCAAACAGGCTGCTTCAAGTGGCGGAACTCCTTGAGCCAACCAGGCGAGTATGCTGCCCGTAAGCACATCCCCTGTACCCCCGGTTCCAAGTCCTGGATTTCCAGTTGGATTGAAAAAGGCGCGACCGTCCGGAGAAGCAATAATGGTCACAGAACCTTTCAAAACAACCACTGCCTCCCATTCGACGGCTTTGGCCACAGCTAAATCCAGACGATTATTCTCAACTTCGTCCACACTGCATTGACATAGCCGGGCCATTTCACCTGGATGAGGTGTCAGGATCAGAGGACCTTTGCCATTCCTCGAACCTAGCAAACCCACTTCTAGCGCTACCAGATTAAGAGCATCCGCATCCAAAACGACCGGACAACTTATCGTCTTCAAGATTTCATCTAAAACAGATATAAACCGAAGATTCTGCGCTAAGCCAGGACCAACAGCTAAAGCTTGGGCCTTCTCAACTTGCTTCAAGATCACGGGCCAAGCTTCTTCATTAAGGGAATCCTCACCTGGAGCGGACCAAACCGTCGCTTCCGTGATTCTAGTATCCACGTCCTGCGCAATCCCCTGAGGTGTAACAATCTGCAACAGGCCTATGCCACTGCGCAGAGCCCCCTGTCCAGCGAGAACAGCCGCTCCACTCATTCCTTTAGACCCAGCAACAAGAATTCCTTTACCATGGGTACCTTTGTGGCCCTTCAGTTTTCGAACGGGAAGCAGAGCGCGAACATCGTCATCGGTTAAAACAAACGTAGAAATTCCTTCATCTTGAAGATAGGCGTCAGGGATTGAGATCGGATCCACAACAACCCTGCCACAATAATCCGGACCTTCACCAAGAAAAAGACCCCACTTAGGGAGTCCAAATGAAACCGTGGTTTGGGCACAAATCGCGGTACGGTAGACTTTACCCGTATTGGCCTCCACTCCACTAGGAATGTCGATGGAGATCACCCATCCTGGCGACCGATTCACTTCACTCACATATTCCTCAATTAAACTGGGCAACGCACCACGCATACCAATTCCGAAAAGCGCATCCACAACAACATCTGCTTGCGCCAAGGCAAAACGCGTTAAACGACGTTGTTTCTCCCCTTTAATTTCAAAACACTTTCCAGTTGTTCCTTGAAAAAGGCGCAAATTCAAAGCAGCATCTCCTTTGAACTCCTGAGGCTGCGCAAATAGAAAGACGGTAACATCCATGCCTTGGAACACTAACAATCGTGCAACTGCCAAGCCATCTCCGCCATTATTTCCCTTTCCAACTAAGATCACTGCCTTACGGCCGCTTAAATCTCCCTCCTCATCCTTGGGGAGACAACGCCGAATTTCATCGACCACAGCCCAGGCGGCATTTTCCATAAGAAGCAAACTCGGAATGCCATACTGATGAATGGCTCTTTCTTCGATCTGCCGCATCTGTTCTACGCTGACAACACGCACTTTTCCCCACCTCTTTTCTAGACAATCTAGACAGGGTCAGACAGGGAGACGGTTCCTCTGTCTGGCTCATCCCCCTAGCTTAAAATCGCGAACCCAGCTGCCTGCGTACGGTTGTGGGATAAACTTATTCGCACTTGGCAACCGCCACGGGCCTTGACCAAATTAAGAGCTCTGGAACTGAGATAGACTAGAGGCTCTCCACTTAAATTACTCAAAATTTCGATATCATGCCAAGATAATCCCTGTAGCCCCGTCCCCAAAGCTTTAAGTACAGCTTCCTTACCAGCGAAACGGGCAGCATAACTCTGGACACCTTTGCCTTTTAAGTTTTCCCGTTCCTGAGTTGTGAAAAGACGTTCATATAACTTAGGCTGCCGCTTAAACGCCCGCTCCACTCGTTCTATTTCAATAATATCAATACCCGGATACACTTCGCACACTCCAAATCACAGAATTAACTGCCGCAACTTCGTTTGCCCCTCTGCCGAGCCTGCAGCGAGCAAGACATCTTCTCCACGGAGCACAAAGCCAGCCTCAGGTGAAAACTGTTCAAAACCGTCTCGAATAACCGCTACAACCGTTGTCCCCGTACGCTCACGAATCTTTAATTCCCGCAACGTTTTCCCTATCGCCGAAGAAGTCTTGCCGATTTCAATTTCTCCAACATCGAGCCAGCGGGACATGACACGATCCATATATCCCTGCAATTTATTGAGATGACTTTCAATCTTTTGATCGTTTTCTCGCCTCTGATCCATGAGACCTTTTAAATCTTCTATAAAGGATTGAATTTCTCCTTTTTGATCAAACGATTTGAGAAATCTTTCTGCCATAGCTTTCGATGTTACGGTAATCCCAACCCCTTGATTCACCATAACCACACCAACATTTTGCAAAATGGCAATGGCCCTGCGAATGGTTTCAGGCGAGACATTATAGCGTCCAGCTAAAGTGGAACGACCGAGAATGCGTTCCCCTTCGTGATATTCTCCCATCATGATGGCGTGAGCTATGTCAATGGCAATTTCCTGATAACGTGCCTGTTCCAAACCTTCCACCCCTATAAGTTTTTCATTTACTCTATTATAGCATAGCCATCTTCAAGTGACATCATCCTATTGACTTCCGACAACCTATATGATAGTATGAGGTTGTCAGTTACAACGCGTCGAGTCTTTTCGGCACGTGATATCGTGATGTAAGGAGGAATAAGTATGGCTGTTCAACTTGGCAATAAACCAAACACCTTTCGTCAATTTGCACTACGGCGAGCCGCTGAGCTTAAACAAAAGATCACCCCTTATATCGAGAAGTGTAAAACCATTCCGACTGGTTTATCAAGTATAGATTTCACCCAATCGAACCGGAAAAAAATTCTTAACTATTTCGACGCTACGCTTCAGGATTGGGAAAATTGGCACTGGCAAATGCAAAACAGAATCACAGAGCCACAAATCTTAAAGGCTCTGTTTCCCAAATTCCCCTCCTCTGCTTGTGAAGAAATTGAACGTGTCGGCAAAACCTTTCGTTGGGCGGTATCTCCCTATTATCTTAGTTTAATGGATCCTAAAGATCCCCTTGACCCTATTTGTCTGCAAGGATTACCAAGCCACGCTGAACTTGACGATGAGTTCGGCGAAGAGGACCCGATGGGAGAAGAAATTACAAATCCTGCCCCCTGCATCACCCGACGTTACCCGGACCGACTGATCATCAATGTCACCAACATGTGCGCCATGTACTGTCGACATTGCCAGCGTCGCCGCAATATTGGTGAAACGGACACCCACGCCGAGCGAACTCAGCTTATAGCAGCGCTCGACTACATTCGGGCAAATCCAGAGATTCGGGATGTCCTCGTGACAGGCGGAGATGCTCTACTTCTCAGTGATCTAACCCTTGATTGGCTTCTCGGGGAACTTCATGCCATTCCCCATGTAGAAATAAAACGACTTGGAACTCGAGTACCCGTGACAATGCCAATGCGCATCACGCAGGAATTGTGTTCAATCTTGGCTAAATATCCGCCCTTGTATATTAACACTCAATTTAACCATCCTAAGGAAGTAACCCCTGACGCCAAAAAAGCGGCTGACAAACTGGTTGCAGCCGGTGTGATCTTGGGAAATCAGGCAGTTTTACTTAAAGGAATCAACCATCAACCCGAGGTTATGAAGAAACTCAACCAAGAATTACTCAAAATTAGAATTCGACCCTACTATATTTTTCATGCCAAGAACGTTAAAGGGACACGACATTTTATTCCTCGGATCCAAGACGGACTTGCCGTTATGGAACATTTACGTGGCTATACATCGGGCCTTGCGATACCAACTTATATCATAAACGCCCCCAAAGGCGGAGGCAAAACACCTATTCTACCTCAATACCTAGTCTCACTCGAGAAAAACAAAGCAACTCTACGTACGTGGGAAGGAAAGCTTATCCAATACGAAACCCCCTAAGCCAAAACAGGGGAGACAGGTACGTTGTTTCAAAGGAGTATTTAACTTATAAGGAGTTGTGCTAAATGACAGAACGTCTCAATAACACCGAAATATCACAGCGGATCATGGATGCTAATTCAGATTTGCAACGTTACTTGAACTTAGCGCCTAGCCTTAGACCGAATCCCGTTCACCCCACAACCGCTAAAGAATATCCCCAACGTCCGATTTCCACAACCCCGTTTCTAAGGCCCAAGCTTAACCCTTAGATCTAAGCTTTTCCTTCTTCTCCTCCTCTCCATTTTAATATAACTTGCGGTCCGCACGGACCGCTATTTTTTTGCATTTTTTCCCTGCCATGCATCCCGTCGTTCTAACTCCGTATCGATCGCATTGAGAACCTCCCATTTTTTGCGGCTCCAAAGGGGCCCAATAAGCTCCTCCGGCGGGCCATCCCCAGTTAAGCGATGAATCACCATCTCCGGAGGCAAGATCTCCAGTATATCCACCACAAGCGCTACATACTCTTCTTTCGTCAAAAGAGCGAACGGTTCGCGCTGATAAATTACTCCCAAAGGCGTTCCCTTTAAAACATGCAACAAATGAAGCTTGATCCCTTGTAATGGTAGCTTGGCAACTGCCTGAGCCGTAGCCAGCATCTCGGCTTTGGTTTCTCCCGGCAAGCCAAGAATGATATGGGCACAAACCCGTATTCCCCTGGCACGCAGCTGATCAAGGCCCTTCAAGAATTGGGCATAGTCATGCCCTCTGCCGATTGCTTCCATTGTTCGATCATGAATGCTTTGCAACCCTAGTTCGACCCATAAGTAGGTTCTTTGGTTCAATTCTTCAAGATAATCCAGCACATCCTCGGGTAAGCAGTCCGGCCTCGTTGAAATAGATAACCCAACAACATTCTCCTCTGCCAAAGCCTCTTCATACACTTCACGCAAGCGATCTATCGAGGCATAGGTATTCGTATACGCCTGAAAATAGGCGATGTAGTTGGCCTTAGGCCATTTCTTCTTCATCCGTTCTGTCACTTCAACGAACTGATCATGAATCGATAACCCTTGCCCTCCGGCGAAATCCCCAGATCCCCGTGCACTGCAGTAGACACACCCGCCCCTTCCCAGCGTGCCATCTCGGTTTGGGCATGTGAATCCTGCATCTAAGGAGACCTTAAAAGTTTTCCCTCCGAATCTTTCCCGCAAATGTTCGTTGAAGGTGTAATATCGCTTCTTATGCATCATTGATTCCATTCTTGTATTTATTATCAACCAATCTCACTTTATCCAGATATCTGTCGATTTTGGGCTCATGTCTTGATCTTTTGTTATAGTCGCCCCCAAGCAGAAATAAGGTTTCCTAATTTTTTAATTGCTGCGTCTTCATATTCTTGCTCTCGATCAGACTTTTTAATCCATGAGTGTATAAGAGCTACAAAGGACTTCAAGTCTTGTTCCTTCGGATTAAGGGCAATTTCGTTTCTCCCTAAGAGCACGAACACGGCTAAAACAGCAATCCCGTCATTATAATCGGGAAAGATTTGATTTTTTATGATTAACCATGCCATATGGGCGGCCTTATCGAAAAGATCGGGGAACCGTTCAGCGCCAAATATAGGATATTGCTGATCTACGACCCCTTCCACTTTTTCCATCCAACCAAAAGGACAAGCACATCCCACGTCCGCGGGACGTATCAGCCCGTAAAAATACTCGATATCCCACTTTGAAAGAAGCCACTTCTGATTCAGTGTCTCTCCTCTATTGTTCTGAGCTTCTTCTGTGCTTTCATTTTTTTGCAATTCCATTTCCTCTACAGGATTCGGACAACCCTCCTGAACCCAAGTAAAGAAGTCAAAATAACGTTCTACCAATTCTTGTGCGCACAAGGCAGTCTCCTGTTGAAGCCCCATTGGAAATGGGACTTGCATTTTTAGCCTGAAATCCATAATGCTGACCCTTTCTTTTTGAAAACTAACCCTGATAAAGTTCGAGTTTTTCTCCGCTAGGGCCACGGAAGAAAAAATTATATCGTCCTTCGCCAATAGCCATGGGTTCTGAAGAAGCCATCTCCACCTGATGTTCTTTTAAATGCTCAATAGCTTCGAAAATATCCGCTACTCTCAGAGCCAAGTGGTTGACAACCCCGTCTTCAAACTGTCGGCCATCGACGACTTCCACCAATTCGACGACAGTACCCCCTAATTCCAAGAAGGCTAATTCAACCTCTCCCGGTTTAATCCGATGTGAAAACTTAAAACCAAGTACCTCTGTGTAAAAGCGAATCCCCTCTTCCAAATCCAAAGCCTTAATTCCAATATGCTCAACACCCATAAAAAGCGAAGTTTCCTCCATATCTGTCAACCCTTCCTTTTACAACATTCTTGTAGTTTTCATGAAGTTATTCCGAACTTCCCGTTGAGAATGCAACAAACCCTTCCAACTCCAAGAGCCTTTGCTTAATATCCAAACCTCCGGCATATCCAGTTAAACTTCCGTCTTTGCCGATCACCCGATGGCAAGGGACCACAATTCCGATGGGGTTTCGATTGTTGGCCATGCCCACCGCTCTCTGCCCTTTCGGATTCTCCACCCTCATAGCAAGGTCCCCATAACTACGCGTCTCTCCGTACGGAATACGCCCAAGTTCTTCCCAAACCTTAAGCTGGAAAGGGGTCCCCATTTGATGAAGCGGAATAGTGAACTCCTTGCGTTTTCCTGCAAGATACTCGTGCAATTGTCCTACAGCTTCACGATTCGGTTCGCGTTTACGCATTAGAAACCATTTTGGGAACCAGCGTGTCGCCCAAGTCCGCAAGGACTGCTCCTCTTCAACTGAGGGACCAAGACTTAACCAGCACAACCCCTTCGAAGTAGTAGCAACCGTCAACTCAACCTCTAGGTCTTTGATCATCACTGTTTCTGTCCAAAAAGCAAGGGTCTGGGCCTGCCAAAGTTCCTGTACACGGTAGCTCCGTAGTCCCCCGTCTTGATAGATTTCGAGTGAATTTTGATCATTTTTTAAGTGTTGATCAAGGCCAGCTGTGACGTTCCATTTAGGCCCTTCGGCGCGATATAGGGCCAATTCATCATGTGGCGTCCTCAAAAGCGCATAAATTAACGCCGCCAAACCTCGTGTCAAAGCTTCTGCAGACTCCAAAAAGGGCTTTATCCGTTCTTCCAAAGGGTCCACTAAATCTGGAGCAACTTGGGCCAATTGCGCCAGCCCCCATAGAGCACC
>JAJYAS010000130.1 GCA_021779415.1 Bacillota bacterium | reverse complement strand
AAAAGCCTTACCATTTCTCGTTGAGTTGTGAAATGGTTTCTCAGTCGTCTTAATAAGAATAATTGCATGATATTCGAGGCCATAAAGATCAAAGAGAGCACTGCTTCTACAGCGTTTCCGCCATGCACAAAACAATGCTCTAAGCCACAGTCACGTTTCAAGTTATTGAAAATCGAGTTCTCGATGTCCCATCGTACCCTGATTATTTTAAACAGGATCTTCAGTGTCATATCCATACATGTTGTTACGATCATAATCTGTGTTCGTAGCTTATTCTGATGTTTCACATCGGTATTGGCCCTGTAGGATTTAACGTAAACTTTTCAAGTTTACCATTCCATTCAACTGTAACTTCAATAGTGTCATTAGCGGGAAATACTCAGGCCTTAATAATACAATAATGCTGGATGGCCTCATTATAATAGACCGCAAGTCCGGTGGCATGTTTTTCGTAATTGGCAGTAAATCGTTCATCAGTAATATACATATTTCCCAAGCAACTAAACATTTCCAGGGTGCACGGATAAAAGGTATCATGAATGAACTTATGCGATTTTTCGACGACCGCTTGCACCCTAAGATCATCTAGTGGAACTTTGGCGTTGTATAAGTCGCACAATTCTTTGAGATTCGTCATCTGAACATTATTTATCCGTTCCCAATCTTCTTTGGTGTATTTGGCAGTTCTCTGTTTGGATACCTTGTAGGCATCAGTCTTACCCCAACGTTCTTTGACTTCTGCTTCATACTGCTTTTGTTCTTCAACCATTTTGTCATAGTTAAAACCGCTGAGTAGTTCTGTGTTTGCCATTTTGGTTCCTCCTTCTAAATTCAACAATGTGTCTTTAGCCAGTTGCGCTAGCTTTAGATACCTTTCAGCTCTATTTTCCAGAAAATCGGCCTGCATTCTTAAGGCTTCTTTCCGGTCAAATGCTGGGTTAGTCAAAATCTCCTCAATTTTAGCCAGCGGAAAATCCAGTTCGCGAAAAAAGAGTACCTGTTGAAGCCGCTCGACGTCTTCATCCGAATAAAGCCTGTATCCAGCTTCTGTTCTCGATGACGGTGTGAGAAGACCAATTTTATCGTAATATCTCAGAGTTCTGAGAGTTACACTGGCGAGATGGGCAATCTTGTTTATGGTGTATGCCATGTGTTTACCTCCTTCATGACTTATCATAAACCATTACCAAACGTCAAGGTCAATATACTATGAAAAATATTTTAATTTGTATGTCGTTGCCTCTTAAACGAACAAAAGTGGCCAGACCGTCAAATAGACGACCTGACCTTTCACACCCATCCTATACTAAATTCATTTTTGACCGTGCCCAAATATCTACAGAATAAATTACCAACACCATTGGAAACAATTACATCCACAATATGTTATCGCGGTCCAACTATGCCACAAAACCGTCTAAACCTAACCCCAAAAACATGTTCCCACGTGCTTTCCTAGTCCTAGTAAATTGTCCTTCAATTCACACCTTAATCCCAGAACCCGCGCCACAGGCCGCTCTTAGACTGTGATTCTTTTCAGACTTACCACCGTCTTCACGTGCCCTGTCTCTGATTGCGGCAGGAGTGACCCTGCTCTTCGCGCCTAGGCTAGTCCCTTTCATTCAGTTACACCTATAATAATTCAAGTACTAAAGAACCATCAATTTAGCCTCTGACAATGAGTAGTAAGTTTATTTTAGATTATGCTTATTTTGTGCCACATGTAATCAACCTTCTAATTTCTTCTAATTTCTTGTACTGCAAAGTAGTTGCCTTCAATGTCTGAGAAATTGAAAGTTATTGAATCCCCTATTTCCATAACTTCGCCTATATTTACTTCATTTTTGATAAGTCTGTTACGCATATCCCTTACATCATAACTAGAAAATAAAATAGATGGTGTACCCAAATTAAGCTCTGGTGACATTTTCTCAACAATACCTCTATCAAACAAAACAATGCTGGCGTCCGACATGTTGTTGGGAGCAAGTTCAACTGATACTATACCCGTTTCATGTGTCTCGGCTTTAATTTCGGTAAAACCTATCTTATCTATCCAAAAATCTGCGACTCCTCTAGGGTCTTTAACATAAATCATTACTTTTCCAAACTTGCTAATCATTTTACCCCTCCTGCACAGTATAAGAATACTGTGTAATATCTATAGATTATAACTTTCTTAGTCAGTGTTGCCCAAAAAATTTAAAATGGCATCAATGAATAGCTTGCTTTTCCATATGAAAAATAAATGCCCTCCATTAAATGCAATTAATTTTGACTCCTTTATCCCAACATTCATTTCTTCAACCTGCATATAAAATACTCTTTTGTCTTTCTTTCCATACATAATCAGCGTTGGCACGTTTATTTCGCCAAAGCGATTACTACAGTCATAACCGTGTGACGCATTAAGCTGATGTAAGAAAGCATAATATGGCTGTTCGGATTTACTTATCCATGACCTCACTAGTTTTATGAACTTTGGAAGAAAAGACATCCTAACTTTCACAGAAGCTGATGTGGAAGCAAGAACCAGTCTTTTTACCTTATCTGGAAATTTCAAGGTAAGTTCCATGGCGATACGACCCCCCAAGAGAAATGCCCACCACATATGCACTTTCAATACCAACCATACTCATGAGAGTTGCAGTGTCATCTGCCATCATCTCTATTGAATATGGTATGTCAGGTTTGTCAGTACTTCCAACACCACGATTATCGAAGACCAAGACTTTGAAGCTTTGTGACAATTGTTTGATACATATCCTAAATATAGAAAAATCCGTCCCTAACCCAGCTATCATTACAAGAGGCTCTCCATCTCCGTGTATCCGCCCACAAAAAGCAATTTTAACAGACTATCTCTCTAAAGGAAGGAAGAACTTCTCTCTCACATTCGAAACAAAAACTACTGGACAGATCCAAATGTTAGGGCGATCGGAAGAGTAGGTAGAGAAATGTTGCGATTACAAAACTTTTTTGGAACGCAAAATCTCGGTGAAAACTTTCAAATCAGTACAGATAGTCTCAACTTCTGTGTAAGTAAACTCTAGGGACCCATTAATTTTCTGGTTAATGGTAGCAAGACTGAGGCCTAAGAGTTCAGCTAGATATTTTTGTGTCAGATCCTTCTCAGCAAGCAAGCCCTTTAGTTTTAGATAGGGAAGGTGTTTAAGTCTTTTGCCCTGTTGTATTTCCAACCTGTTCAACTCCTTTCGTCATAATTAATTGTGCATTCGCAACTTATGGGGCAAGTATAAGCTCGTCCGGTTACTGTGTCAACAACTTTTTGACACTGATCTTATATAATTGTTGCAATATCGTAACACTTCGTTATATAATTAATTAGAGATTATATTTAAAGGAGTTTAATATAGTGGAGAAATTCGGCGACAGGCTATTTAGATTAAGGAAAGAAAATGATCTAACCATTGATGAGTTTACCCACGAAATGAACAAGAGGTTTCCGGAGTCCAAATTAAGTAAGCCTATGGTGTCTAGATATGAAAACAATATTCACAAGCCGCAACGATTCTCTCTTGTCCAAGAAATTGCAGAGTTTTATGGAGTTACCACTGATTTTCTTATGGGCAGAACTGACGATAAGTATGAAAAGCTTGACAACATGATTCCCTATAAAAAAATCCCACTTCTTGGCACGATTGCTGCAGGTATCCCAATTATGGCCCAAGAAACTATTGAGGGTTATGAATATGTTCCGGAAAGCCTGAACGTTGACTTTGGTCTCCGTATCAAAGGCGATTCTATGATTAATGCGCGTATCATTGATGGGGACATCGTATTCATCCGTAAGCAGTCAGATGTTGATAATGGTGAGATAGCCGCTGTTTTGGTGGACAGTGAAAACGCCACCTTAAAGCGAGTCCACAAAGGGACCAACACCGTTACCTTGCACGCAGAAAACCCAAACTACCCCGATCAGGTATTCACTAAGAGGGACATGAGACAAGTTAGTATTATCGGAAAGGCTGTAAGATTTAGTAGTGAAGTGAGGTAATGGCCACAATTTACTGTGGCCGAGATGAAAACGGTAAAAAGATTAATAAATAGCCTGTTGGTCGGTATTGTCCTTGGCAAAACGTTTCCCTAAGCCCTCTATTGTAAGCGCTTTCCACGCGATAACTCTCCATTAAATAGGCAACTTTTTCATAATCTATAAACACTGTGCGACTAGATCCGAGCAGCTCCATCATTTCTCGTCCTAGCTTTCGGTTCTCTGATTCTAGTGCCTTGCATTCTGGATTATTATTGATCTCCTCATCGACATGGGCTTAAATACTTTCTGCTACATCGTGTAAGTACATACTTGATTTTTTGTTCAAACTACTTCCCCTCCATTTTCCCCCAAATAGGTCATCCAACACACCACCCATGTTGATATCATAGGCTCATTGATACATAACCCCAGGCATAGTCACCTCCTGTACCCCGCGCCCGGGCATCTTAAGGTCTCCCATAAGAACAGCCTGGTAGATCGATCGTTTACCAAAGCGGTCTCGAATACTCTCAATGGCGTCCTCAATCCTCTCCCGACGTTTCCTTTTAACGGCGTCGTCAAATAGATTTAGTTGTTCCGGCATTGACTTTGAAACCAAGTTGATCGCTCTCACAGTTATGGACCGGACATGGCTATGCCAGAAGTAGTTTTCTTCGAACAATGAACGGGCCTTGAGTGCAATCTCCATCGGGCTCTGAGTCATTATGTTGAGCTGCGTCTGATGCTGTTTATACAGAAGGCCGTTGTCCTTAATCGTAATCTGCACTCCACGGGCGCATAGTTCGTGAACCCGTAGCTTGTGCCCGATATCCTGGGACAGCTCCAGCAT
This sequence comes from Bacillota bacterium, assembly GCA_021779415.1. The sequence goes on along the minus strand of JAJYAS010000130.1, from coordinate 3,225 downwards.
GACCTTCCAGACTTCTTCGTTGTTTTCCAGATCGGCGGTGCAAGTGATGCCATGCCCTATGGATTTGACTGGAGAGTGGTACCCAATGTTCATGACACGAGAGGTATCTTGACCGCTGGCGTAAATCCATAACTGCAGACCGTTTTTACCGAAAAGCCTCTGCATGAACTCGGGGCCCGCTGTGACGATATCACCGATCGTATGCACTCTATAACTCGCAAGTTTTTTCTTTGTAGCCCTTCCCACAAAGAGCAACTCGCCAGCAGGGAGCGTCCAGACCTTTTCCTTAAAGTTCTCCTTGCTGATCACAGTAATAGCATCCGGTTTTTTCATATCCGAGCCGAGCTTGGCGAATATCTTATTGAACGATACGCCGATGCTTACCGTCATGCCCAACTCTTCTCGGACAGTCTTCCTGATTTCTTCGGCTATTTCTACCCCCGTTCCCATCAGTCTCTGACTACCCGTCACATCGCACCAGCACTCATCCATCCCATATTGTTCGACCTGATCCGTAAACCGCTGATAGATGGCTCTCGTCATCTTCGAGTATTTCAGATACTGTTCATACTGAGGCGGTACCACGATGAGGTTCGGGCACAACCCCTTTGCCTCCCAGTTGACCATCCCAGTTTTCACGCCCGCTTTTTTGGCCAGTTCCGACTTTGCGAGCACGATACCGTGCCGATCCTCTGTGCTTCCACAGACGGCAACTGCTTTTCCCCGCAGTCTTGGATCAAGCATCATCTCAACGGAAGCGTAGAAAGAATTCAAATCGCTATGAAGGATGGTACGCATTTCCGTCATTCAAAACACCTCCAATAACTCCAATACCATTAAATCACGTAGTTTCCCGTTAAAATCCCCGGTTGACAAGCGAAGTTTACTCCCATATAATAAAAACAACTTCACAAACTTCTATTTTACTTTAACAGGTAGGTAAACACCTGTCAATATAAAAAAGGAAGTTGGTGAAGCGTATACGAAGTTTTCTCAGGAAAGGAAGACCGGATATGAAACTATTTTCTAAAAAGGTACGCGAGGCGCGGATGTTGCTGAATCTAACGCAGGAAGAGTTGGGGAAATTAGTCGGGGTATCCAAACGGGCTGTCCTAGCCTATGAAACCGCCGGCGTCCTTCCCCGCCAAAATGTGAAGCTCAAGCTGGCCGAAGCGCTCAGGGTATCCGTTGATTATCTTGATAAAGATGAAATTGAAGATCCGACCTACGGATTGGAGAAAACAGAATACGTTGAGGAAACGCGTGAACGTTTTGGAAGCAAGGCAGCCAAAGAGATCGATTTTTTACTTGAGAGGAATTCGGCACTCTTTGCCGGAGGAGCTCTTGATCAAGAGGCAAAGGATGCCTTCTTTGCGGCTGTTACAAAAGCCTATTGGGCCGCCAAGGAAGAAGCTCGTAAGATCTACGGTCGTAAAATTATCAATAAGTAATACGCTATGGTTGCCTAGACTTTGCCAGAGGCTTTGTTTGGGGAGGCTTCTCTGTACTTAGTTTGAGACCTTGCCTCTACGATAATAGGACAGATAATTTTTTTCCATTTGTTGGCTTGTTTTAGTTTGCGTTCGAGAGTAGGTGGTTAAATGTCGATTGAATATATTTCCGGCGAGGTCGCGCGAATCACTAAAAAGTATGATGAGGACGATCCGTACAAGCTTTGCCGATCCATGAAAATACTTCTTCTAGCCGAAGCTATGGGCAACTTCCCCAACGCCTGTAAGGGCTTTTATCTTTGCAAAGCAAGAACACAGGTTATCACCATTAATAGTGATCTGCCCGAGGGATTGCAGCGCATCATCCTGATGCATGAAATCGCCCACGCCGTGCTCCACCGTAAAGTATCTGGTATTAAGGCCTTTCATGACTTTGCCCTGTTTGACGAAGCCTCCCTCTATGAATATGAGGCCAATATTTTTACAGCGGATTACCTTTTGAAGGATGACGAAGTACTAGACCTCCTGAATGAGGACCTTTCATTTTTCGGAGCAGCAAGTCGTCTGAATGTACCGCCGGAGCTGCTGGACTTTAAATTCCGGGTCTTAAAACGGAAGGGCTACAAGATCATCGACCCTCCGATGAGAGCGAGTTCCGACTTCCTTAAGAAAGTATAGCGATTGGGTGATAGAAATGGATAATTGCAAGGTTTATGTGAATGTGATCGCCACCTTTTCCCAGGACGGAAGGATACTCCCTTTATCGATCACTTGGGAAGACGGACGTGAATTTATAATCGACCAAGTGTTAGATATCCGTCAGGCAGCCGCTATGAAGGCTGGCGGTCAGGGGGATCGTTATACTGTCCGTGTCCAAGGCAGGGACAAATACCTCTTCTTCGAACGTAATGCCAGTATGGGGGGAAATAACATCGGGCGATGGTTCGTTATTCCGAGTTCGGAATAACGAACCAGTCGGAATAAGGTTCGTGGAAGGACGCAATTCGAATTGATAAGTCCATGACTTTTGGTCTGGATCGATCTGGCATGAACGTTTTCCGTTTTGATTATTATAGAGTTTTTTTAATAGATCTTGGGCAAAGGTTTCCCAAAATGAAACGAGGTGGCGGGGGTTTACTCCGTCCATGTTTCCTCACTTGATCGTGACGGTTGTCTCCGTGAATTGAACCTCTTGAAATTCCGGATTTTCACGCAGTGGTTTAACGCTTAAACGGAATTCCACTCCATTAATATCATCAGGTAACGCCGGAGTAACTACGAAAGAATGCTGCATTCCTTTTCCATGTCCAGATCCGCTACTTTGTCTGCACTGATATTCTGGAGAGATAAATAATTCAAAGCTAGCATGTCCAAGTCTGACAAAAGCTTCGGCAATATTGACTTCAGTTTCGATGTACACGACGCTGGCATTGCTGTATTGTTTCATATGCGTTACGGCATACATCATATTGTCAATAACTACGGATCTTAAAATTGGGACGAACTTCAAAAAACCAGCTGGTTCCACCGGTGATAGCAATCGATCTTCACTGTGCATATATACTGAGAAAATCATCCGTAACCAATCCTCGTTAAGCCCAAACTTTTGACTCCATGATGAAATAAGCTCAAGGGTCGGAAACCCAGGATTGTTATTTGAGAGCTCTTTGCGTTTTGCTAGTAGTTCACAAATCTGCTCATCTATAGCAGCTAACTCTTCTCAATAGTAATCAGTAGGTGGGCGAAAAGGCATTCTTATCAACTTTACGACCTT
>JAJYAS010000129.1 GCA_021779415.1 Bacillota bacterium | reverse complement strand
GTTAATAGAAGGAGGCAGTTTACTAACAGCAGGACTCTATACTTTACTGAGTGTAAGCGTTGGCTTTGCTGGAGTTGCATTAGGCGTGGGACTGGCCCGCATGTTGTAAGGAGGATTATGATGTTAGGTAAAGCAAAGTTACTTAAGGTTTATCTGGGCGAAAGCGAACGGTTCAAAAATAAACCACTTTATCAATTTTTAGTTCATTGGCTCAAGGAAAAAGGGATTGGCGGTGTAACTGTCACCCGAGGTATCGAAGGGTATGGTGAGGATAAAGTTCTCCGTACAGCCCGGTTCTTAGAGTTATCGTCCGATTTACCTATGATCTTGGAAATAGTGGATGTAGCAGAGAAAATCGATCCCCTAATTCCGGAGATTTGTGCAATGGTGCCGAAAGGCTTAGTTTTCTCCGCAGATATCCATGTTCACAAACACGGAAAAGAACCAGTTTGACTTTAAAGCCCTTCCCACATAAACGTGGTGAAGGGCTTTAATAATTTCTAAGGCGAATTATTGAAAAGGAGTGCAGTTGTAGTAATTGTAGACGGGGTCTTTTGAAAATAGCTCTTGAAGAATTCTAAAATTAGGGTATAATACTATTAGTATATTATAAAAATGTTATTTACTAAGGAGCGGATGTGGAACGAGTTTAAGCTATGTCAAGAATTAAAAAAGATTGCAAACTACCTCGAATTGGTAAAGATGAGTGAAGACGGACAAGACTATTTTAAAGATCGAAGGGTGAATGTTGTATGAATACAAAAAAGGATGGAAATAGGATCATCATGTTGCTCGGTTTAGCGGGCTTTATCGTTATGGCGGATAACTGGGTAGTGTCTCCCATACTTCCGGCCATTGCTCAGAATTTGACAATTGATATTTCAAGGGCAGGACTTTTAATTACGGCCTACATGATTCCCTTTGGGATTTTTCAAATCATCTTTGGACCCTTGGCAGATCGCTATGGCAAAAAGCAGGTTATTACCTTTGCGATGATCATGTTCACCATAGCGACGGGGCTTTGTGCGTTAGGTTCGAGCCTAACGAGCCTGGCAATATTCAGAGCGCTTACGGGTGTGTTTGCCGCATCGGTTATGCCAATTTCCTTAGCCTTGATCGGAGATATGTTCCCGATTCAGGAAAGACAGGGTGCCATAGGAACGTTTATGGGCATTTCGTTTCTGGGGCAAGGACTCAGCATGGCCATTGGTGGCACAATTGCTTACTTCCTCAATTGGAGAGGAGTCTTTGGCGTCTATGCCATACTTGCCGTAATTCCAACGTTATTGATCATCAAAAATTATAAGTTTCTCCCCTCAGAAAAGAACCCTGACAGCAAAGTATTCGCGCCGTATGCTAAGCTGTTGGGAACGAGCAGGAGTTTGTTTACGTATATCATCGTTTTACTGGAAGGTATTTTTATCATCGGAAGTTTTTCTTACGCAGGAGCTTACATTGCTAAAACGTATGGTTTCAACTATTTATATATTGGTTTAATTATGACGGCCTTCGGAATCATGTCAGTCATTGGCGGGAGAATGAGTGGTAAGTTAGCGGCTAAAATGGGCGCGCGCAAAGTCTTGAGCTTGGGACTTGTGTCAGCAGCCGTGGGGGATATCATTATCTATCTGTATGGGGATGTATTGGGGATGTTAATCTTAGGGATTGCCTTGTTGGGACTAGGCTTCATCTTTACTCATTCCACGCTACTCACCAGAGCTACAGAGTTTGCCCAGAAGGCTAGAGGTGCAGCAATGTCGCTGGTAGCATTCTTTTTCATGGGTGGGGGCGGCGTTGGTACGGCCATTGGCGGCAGGGTAATTTCAGCTGTGGGGCTCAATAACCTATTCTTGATTAATGGTATTGCCCTTATCATTACACTGCTTTTGAGCTTTGTCATGATACGGGACCATGTCGTGGAACCCGATGAATCCAAGGAAGAGATCGGTAATTTGTAAAGTAGAATAAGGAACACCACTTAAAGAAGTGGGAGTCTCGGAATTGATGAAAATTTAGGTCCAACGTAATTACGACGTTGGACCGTTTTCATATTGGAATCAGTGTTGACAATGTTACAAAGGAGTATTATGTTTATATTATAAAATTGTAATAATACTTATTGATACAAATGGTTGGGAAATAATAAAAATTTGAGAAAGAATGTGGATTATGGTGTCTCAGATTCAAACTCGCATCATCAAATCGTTGTCGTATGATCCGTGGGTGAACTTGGCTATTGAAGAATATTTATTAGAACAAATAACCGAGGATGAGGTAATACTTTATTTATGGCAGAATGATACCACGGTGGTCATCGGCAGAAATCAGAATGCCTGGAAAGAATGTCGGCATCGGGATTTGGAACGAGAGGGAGGAAAACTAGCTCGGCGTTTATCAGGAGGGGGGGCGGTATTCCATGATTTGGGCAATTTAAACTTTACCTTCATTATGAATAAAAAACATTATGATTTATCGAAACAGCTAACCGTCATTTTGCAGGCGGTAACAAAACTTGGGATAAACGCTGAGTTTTCTGGGCGTAATGATTTAGTGATTGAGGAAAAGAAGTTTTCCGGTAACGCTTATTTTTTTAATAAAGATAATGCTTTGCACCATGGCACTATCCTGATCAATAGCGACCTAACCAAGCTTAGTCGTTACTTGCAGGTATCTCGTGAAAAGATCATTTCCAAGGGAATCGATTCCGTTCAGTCCAGAGTGGTCAATCTAACGGAGGTTTGTAAAGACGTTACGCTGGCTAGTGTAATCAAAGGTATGGAAGAGAGCTTTTTTGAGATTTACGGGGGCGACGCTAAAAAAATGGCAGTGGACTGCGATAACCTCAAACTCGAGTCCCTAGTTCAGAAATATTCCTCTTGGGAATGGCGGTTTGGAAAAACACCAAAATTTGACGTTTCTATTAGCCGTCGTTTTGGTTGGGGAGAGGTGGAATTCGGGTTTTGCTTCAAAGATGGGCAGATAGATGCTGTGCAAGTTTTTTCTGATGCCCTTGAAGAGGGACTAATCAGAGATATCGGGAAAGGCCTTGAAGGATGCTCTTTTAGGAAAGACAGGATGATTGAGCGTTTATTAACAGTGGATAGACAAACTGAAAATCAAGCGATGATTATTAAAGATGTTGTTCAATGGTTTAGTGAAACAGAGTTCTAGTGATTCAAAAAAACCTCCTGCGATAGATTATTCTTCCTATTCTATCGCAGGGGGCTCTTTAATTTGAGAGGGTGTGTAATTATGAAGACATGTCGTAACTGTGGTTTGGGTATTGAGGATAACAACGACCTTGTAAGCTGTTTTAAGTACAAGACGTTGAGCAATTCAGAAGAGGAGAAAAGTAACTGCCTATATTTCATCGAAAAAATAATTGAGGATGGTGAACCGTTGCCTCCTATACAACACCTTATTTTGATAGAGCAAGAATTAGGTAAGCGAAAAATGAAAATTAGTATCAACAATGGTCTGCGGATGTGATTATGTGAGCGTATCTCTTAGTAGTCAACAAGATTCTGGTTTATCCGCTCGAATAAATGCACTGACAATCGACCCTTGAAATTCGTTAATTTCCGCTTCAGACAATTCTTCTAACATACCTCTCAAACTCGAGTCAGTCAAGTCATATTCGCGGGTAACTTGAATCTTAACATTCTCAAACCCCGCTTGTGCCAGTTTTTCACGATACTCTTCTTCCAACAGTGCCCCAGCTATACACCCAGCCCAAGACAACATATTTTCTCTTACTTTCTCAGGCAGAGATTTCTTCAACACGATATCCGACACAGCGAACCTTCCATGAGGTTTCAGCACTCGAAAGGCTTCCTTCATTACTTTATCTTTATCACCCGAAAGGTTGATTACACAATTCGAAATGATAACGTCTACTGTGTTTTCGGGTAAGGGAATCTCCTCAATGTGCCCTTTCAAGAATTCAGCATTCACTATTCCGGATTTTTGTTGATTTTCCTTGGCAACAGCCAGCATTTCATCGGTCATATCAAGCCCATACGCTTTCCCTGTCGGGCCCACTCTATTTGCCGAGAGTAGAACATCCAGCCCCGAGCCACTCCCCAAATCCAAAACGACCTCGCCCGGATTTAAAGCTGCTAACGCAGTAGGGTTTCCACATCCAAAGGAATCAGCGATTAAATCTGGATCTAAACCGTGTAAATCCCCTTCATCGTAAAGATTGCCAGTAATAGGATCTGCCCCATCACTTATAGAACTTCCACAGCACCCACTACTTCCACAACATCCTTGACCGCGATTGGTAATCGCGAACGCATACTTTTCTCTTACGGTTTCTCGAATATCGGCCATTTTATTTCCCTCACTTTTTAGGTTTTATTGTCGTTGACTAATACATAAAATTTTTTTGATATGTATAGTCAAAAAAAGAGACTATAGGTTATAATCCAAGGTGATTTGTCTGATATATTCCCTTAAAGTCTCTCGATTGAGCGAGTAATATTTCCACTTTCCTTTAGATTTTTCTTTAATGACTCCAGCATCCGCTAACTCTTTCATATGATAGGAAACCCTCGATTGAAGGAGGCTGAGAGCAGATACTATATCACAATTACATACCCCTTCAGCTGGAGAAGTGCAACACCACCCTTGAGATTCACCTCTTTCATGGCTAATTAACATACGTAAAATACGCTGACGAATCGGATCACTTAAAGCGCTTGAAACTTTTACAACATTTATTTTCATGGTATTATCATATCAATTTTTTTTGATATTTGCAAGTGGTTATGACCTGTCTCAAATTGGGAAAAAATTTCACCAGAATTTCTTTTAAGTAAGTCCCACCTTGATTGACGGTGGGTCATTAATTCTTCGCTGTATCACACCGGGACGACAAATCAGCTGTTGTCCGCTAAGGCTAGCAATGAAATTGAGTGGATCAATAAAGTGGATAGACATTCAAACGGGAAGTTTGCAGTGATTGCTTGGAGTGCCGAGGAGATCAAAGGGGATAAGCTGCTTGCACTCTAAGCTAGTGCAGGAAGTGATCAACAGGTCATTGGGTAGTAATGCAAGCTTAGAATATTTCAAGTAGAGTGTGCTCCTGAAACGAGGAGAGCCTTCGAAACTAACTAACTGTTGGAGCGACTTCTATCAGTGATTCCAGTCCAATACTTAGAATTTGAAAAAACGGGTCTTTGGAATTCGACTTTATAGTTTCGGCTAGCGCCGGAGTCCATTGCTTAAGGTGTTCGTTCAAGAAACTACTTTGCCGCACCATGACTTTCTGAATATCTTCCTCGGTACCGGCTTTCTGAACGAGCCCAAGGAGCTTTTGGGAGAGAAACTGCATAAACTCTAATTCTGTAGCTATATGATCATCAGGTATGGAATACAAAGATTTTGTCACCAGACCCGCCTCAAGATAATGCTTGCGGACAGCTATAGTTGTTTCCTGCATGAGTAGACCACTTCCCCTGTAAACTGATTCATAAAGATTAACAAGGACGCGCCCGGGAGCAAAAAACAACCGCTCATACTCCCGGCGTAGAAATTCGCTGTAGCTTTCCAGTCCATCCTGTTGAAGGCGGTCTAAAAGTTGTTGATGGAGCAGCCGTTCTTCCGGAGAGTCCGTTTCGTCCCAGCTAGCCATAAACTCAAGAGCGGACTTTAACCATTCCCTGCTGGGCTTAGCTCTGAAGAAAACAGCGAAAAAGTTATAAACGTTAATTTGTGCTTTTAGATCCTGGATTGACAAATCCATAATAATGTCCTCCTTTTGAGCAAGAAAGTAATTTCAAAAAAATAGTCCAGGGGCTGACGAAGCAGCCCCTTTCTATTTGAAGAATTAAATCTTTTTAATCTTGACCACCATATCCGCATAGGTCGGCATTCCCATGAGGGGACTTAAGCTATCCGGATCGATCAACTCATTATGGCTTGGTGTATAATCCTTCTGCTTGTAAGTGCCGCCGAGACCCGGACTGAAGCGACCACCTGTGCCAAAGCCCATCTTGACTACCCCTGGAAGGATTCCTTCACTGACAAACACTTTACTCTTAACCGTACGCTTGAGAGGATTCTCAATTTCAATCATATCTCCGGTTTTAAGCCCTAGTTTTTCGGCATCTTGAGTGTGCATGAGGACGGTTCCCACACACCAAGTGTTGGCTTTGAATTTTTTGGTTTTTATTTCATAGCCCTCTTTTATTGCCGGGTTGGCGTCAAGAATTTCCTGTTCGAACGCATTATTGAGGGGCATCCAGGTTCCTTCACAGGGTGCTTGAGCGAGAGTGGGAAGCATCTGAGTGGCGGTCATAGATTGATGAACTCGCCCGACAATAAGCTGGAACGGATACTCATTCGCGTACTTTTGATACTTCGGATTGGTATACGGATTCCAATTCGTTTCGAACCAATAGAAGGTGGAGGGTAAGTGTTCCCAACCTAAGTCTTTCATCCCGCTGGATACACCCAAACCGTCTTGAATTTTTTTATCCAGATCAGCATAGAGGCTGAACTTGAACTCAACGAGCTTGCTCTTTGTATTCGGAAAAACCTTATTGGCCACGTAGTCTCCAGTCGTGGCATCCAATTTGCGATAGCGGTGCCAGCTCATGGGCCAAATGGCAACCCCTTTGTTTTTCCTGAGCCACTCAACGGTTACCGAATCTCCTTTAATCTCTTTCTTGTCGTTATCAATGGTCACTTTTCCTGCTTCTAACGAATCAGGAGTCCCGATCAGCTTGTACCCTTCCGGCAAGTTGGGATAAGGCAAGGGTTGGCCAATATTATAGCGACCCGGAGCAGGTTTTAACATTTCATTGACAAAATCGTCTTGACTCTTATACTTCTCCCAGAAATCTTTCGGCTGAATATCCTTATCGCCCAAGTCATAAAGTTTCTTGGCCAGCAGGTTCATAATATCGGTAGGGATTTTCGATTCATGGAGTGGTTTAATGACTTGATCCCGCAAATAAAGCAGGGGATGAGAGGGATAAATATCGCACAAACTCATACGTTCAGCATAGCTTGCTTCCGGTAAGATAACATCAGAATAAACGGCACTCTCAAGATAAAGTGTATCGACCGTAACCACAAGCTCTACATTATAGTTCCCGGAGGCATCCTTGGCAGTCAGAGCCTCGATCCAGCGATAGGGTGCACTACCGGTCATCACCGTATTTCCTGTGCGTTGGATGTATGCTTTGATTGGATATTTATACCCCTTAAACTTACCGTATTTTAGGGTAATTCCTTCCTTGAAGCATTTCGGATAATCCCCGATCACATCATCCCAGGCCACAGGCCAATCTCCATAAGAATCCATATGAAGTTGCTCGATCTCGGCTTCGACTTCCGTTGAGTTGATGGTTCGTTTTACTTTTTTCTTTTTAAAGTCCTTACCGGTAGCGCTTCCGCCTTTATCCGATTTAGTAATCTCTGTATCGATAGCTCCTCCCGGAACGTCGAAATTTCCCGTAATGACATTCAAGGTCGTCATAAGAATCGAAGCAACATAGCCGTTATAATGGTGCCCGGGGCTCTGCATTCCACAAACCAGTGCTGCTGGTTTTGTGCTGCCAAACATATGGCTTAGCTCGATAATTTGTTCTTTCGAAATGCCGGTACGGGCTGCCGTCCATTCTATGCTGAAATAAGGTAGCTTGGTCATGGGGTCAATCTTTGTCCACCAGGCTTTAAAAGCTTCGAGATACTCGTCCCAACCGTCACTGTATTTCTTAAAGTCCCAATCAATATAACGGCGGTCAAGACTATTGGGATTATCATTTTCCAGGATATAGCGCAGCATTCCGGCAAAGAGCTCGCCATCGGTTCCCGGACGAATCGGCAACCAAAGATCCGCTTGGGAAGCAGTATTGGTTAAGGCCGGATCAACCACAACAATTTTACACCCATTATCAACTTTGGCAGCAAGGGTTCCGCGGCTTTCATAATTGATCCGGGTAGCCACAAAGGGGTTCCAACCTACGTAAATGATGAGCTTGCTTTTGTACGTCATGTCCTTTTGCAAGCTTCCGTCGGGTTGGCGCACCGAGACAGGGCGCATTAAATCTGGCTCAATTCGCTTGCCA
>JAJYAS010000128.1 GCA_021779415.1 Bacillota bacterium | reverse complement strand
ATCTAGAACTTTTTGGAGCCAAGATTCATATAGGCAATTTTCTAGTTTAAGTGTTACAGTGAGTGCCGGCAATATGTTATAATCATGTTAATATTATCTTAGGAAGAGGTATTTGGCATGAATGATTCTAAGTTTAAAGTACTTCTCTACTCCGATGGTTCACATCAGGCCTTTTCTGCAGCAGTATATACTGCCACGCTATTGAAGGATATGCCCAATATGCATTTGACTATCGTACAAGTACAAGACAGCGATGAAGGTTCACAGGGAACAGAATATAGTTGGAAAGAGTTGCGCCCAAAATACAAAAGATATTATTGGGGATGTTCAAAAGGGGCGGAATATAGTTGGATAGATACTTGGCCAGTAAACCCTACTCAGGATTGGATGAAACATGTGCTTGACGAATCGTTGGAAGCCAAGCAGCAGTACGCCGAAATACTTGCCAAAACCAATGAAATATACTCCAAGAAAAAACTCAATGTGACTCATGAGGCATTATTTTCTAATACCAGTTTTTCGGATACATCCGACATACCGGAGATCGTAAATGTAATTGTCGATTATGCAACCAAAAACACATTTGAATTAGTAATTATGGGTACCAGGGGACTTTCTACATTAAATGGGGTTCTCTTTGGTAGTTTGTCTCATGGCGTGCTAGACAAGTCTCCTATACCGGTTTTGTTAATTAAGAAGCTTCCACAAGACTTTATTGATGAATACTTGTCAGACATAGAGTCCTAAGTATAGATAGTGAGCACATTGGAGACCTCGATAGAACATACTAAGCCCCGAAGAGAAAACTTTATCTCTTCGGGGCTTAGTATGTTTTGAGCAGATTTACGTAAGTTCAAAAATGTGATGCGGTTAGGGTTATTACTCTTAACTGGTTATGGGTGAAGGGTATTTGCACAAAGTCTTATGTTAGAAGAGTTAACTATAATGAAAACTGATTACGAGCATATATACTTACTATAGACACAATGCTAACACAATGCTAATCTTTGATTGTGAGAATGATTACATAATAAATGAAATGAAAGGAGTATTTGATATGACTGATTTAATAAATTTTAAAGTACTTCTGTACTCAGATGACTCACAGCAGGCTCTTTCTGCAGCTGTATATGCTGCTACCTTATTGAAGCAAATGCCTAATATGCAATTAACCATCGTGCAGATACAAGAAAGTAATGAAAGTTTAATGGGTACAGAATATAGTTGGAAAGAATTACGCCCTAAGAATAAGAGATATTATTGGGGGTGTGCTCAGGGGTCAGAACTAAGTTGGAGTGACCATTGGCCGGTTGGTCCCAGAACGGGTTGGTTAAACTATGGGTCTAATGAATCTAATTTGGAAAACAATAATCAGCATGACGTGGTATTGAGAAAGACAAAAAATGTATTTAAACAAAGAGGAATCAACGTTAAGTATCAGAGATTATGTTCTAATACCAGTATAGCAGACACATCAGATACTGCAGATTTAATACTTGATTATGCAACCAGAAATTCCTATGGCTTAATAATTATGGGCGAGCAGGAGCCTTCGACTTTTAATTGGCTAAACTTTGGCAACCTAGCGCTTACTGTACGAAATAAATCTACGATACCTGTGGTATTAGTTAAGAAACTTACTCAAGATATCGTGGATACTTACTTGCTAGATAAAACAAAGTCCCAGCCAATCTCAAGTTGTGTCTCAATTGATGCAAATGGTAGGTCTGTTAATGTCGTATTCTAAATTTGTTTATTGTTAAGGTGTGCATTTTTATATGTCGATAGAATTAGATTGGCCCCGAAGAGAAAAACTGTCTCTTCGGGGCTTTAGTGCGTTCCGTTCATTTTGAATAGAGATGGTTTCATAATCATGAATTATTTTGTGAAGCACAAATTACATCATAAAAGATTATGATATTGGTCCTGTTGAGATAAAGTTGGATGTTAAGAGTGGCGTACGACAAAGTACTCCGAGTAATGTTTGTCCTATTTATAGCTAACTCAATAGAAGTCCTTATAAAATATGCACTAACGGTCTTTTGAAGACTTCGTTCAAAAATCCTAGATAGATTTTGACGAGTCGTTTACACCTTGGCAAGAATTTAAGTGAACTAACTGTTCCAGGGAGAATTCGCAATACGCATTATTACGACATAATAGCGCAAGAATCAACACACTGTCCATAACGGAAATTGATTACGAGTATATTTACTTGCTATAGACACAATACTGTCACAATGCTAATCTTTAATTGTGAGTATATGTACAAATGGTAATAAGGAGGGCTAGAACAGCTCCAACTTAGTTGCACATAGGATTCTAGGATACACTGCATGGCTTTGTATAACTTCCAAAGATAAGTAGAGTTCTTAACGTAATTGGCAAGTTTTATTATGACGGTATTGTAGTAGATAGTAATCATAAATAATGAAAGGTGGGATTCGTTTGTCCAGCTTAACACTCGATAAAGGGATACCTGTAGTTCAGAAAGTTAAGATGAAGAGGGAGACGGGGGAAAGAAGTTATCCAATTTGGCTATTATTTAATCCGAAACATCCTGCTGTTCGCCACTACATTTGGACTCCAGTATTAGCTGAGATTCAGGACAAAGTCTATAGGGAACTGCACACTAGGATTGATACCACTAATATCTATATTAGGAATGCTGTGAGCAATAGTGGAATTGTTCCTAATACGTTAAATTGGTGGGGAACCGATGTTGCTAATGAAATAGAGTTAATGAGGGAAATTGTTTTGGAACATCAACCCAAGTTGCTTATTACGTTTGGAGCGTTTCCCTTCGAATTTGTAAGGCGCGTCTACGAGATCAAACCTGAAAAAGGGCCTAAGGCTTGGGGTACTTCTAATTTAGGCGATGAATTCGGAAAAGCAATAGATACCTTTGATATCAACAAAACGAATAGGATTCCACTACTTCGTCGAGTGATTGAAAGTGACAAGTTCATAGAAGATGATACTCATTTCTGCGGAAAAGACGTAGATAGTTACTTTCATTTTGTTGGGACAAAGATAGCTGAAAGGATTATTGAGTATAAAGATTGTCTTGATATCTGGATTGATTAGCGAAGATTAGCTTATGAGAATGATTTCTGCTGAAAGGTGGGGTTACATTGTACTTATCGCGATTTAAATATATACCCTTGATTGCAACAATTAAAAACTATAAAAAGGAATATGTGAGTAAAGATTTGAGTGCTGCCCTGACAGGAGCAGTCGTAGCAGTTCCGCAGTGTATGGCATATGCATTAATTGCAGGTTTAAATCCGGTTTATGGTTTGTATACGGCTATTGTTTCTGCTATTTTTGGTTCGGCATTTGGTAGCTCTAAACACTTAATTACAGGACCGACAAATTCTTCCGCTCTACTTGTAGCAAGCGTTATGAAAAATTATATGGGACTGACTAATGCCTATCAAATAGTCTTTCTTCTGACTTTTCTCGTGGGCACTTTAAAATTGCTCTTCGGTGTTCTTAAGTTGGGTAAGTTGATAAGTTACGTATCCCATACAGTTATCGTTGGGTTTACAACTGGAGCGGGAGCTTTAATTGCTCTAGGGCAACTTAATACACTGCTGGGCATATCTGTGAAGAATTCAGCACAAATGGCAACTACGGATAAATTGTATTACCTAATAGCTCATATGAGTCAAACCAATTTTTATTCACTTGGGCTTGGGTTGATGACTGTTGCTATAATATTGATTTGTAAAAGGATAAATAGCAACTTGCCAGGTGCCCTAATTGGGATCATCGTTCCCATTATATTCATAGTGCTTTTTTCGTTGGATAAGCAGGGTGTGACTCTAACCGGTAATATTCCAACGTCGCTGCCCCCATTTACGATGGTGCACTTCAATTTTGATCTCATACAGGGTCTTTTCACTGGGGCATTGTCAATTGCGATCATAGGCTGTGTGGAAGCAATATCCAGCGCAAAATCAATTTCCACTATCACGCGCCAAAAAATTGATCCGAACCAAGAATTTATCGGACAGGGCATAGCAAATATTGCATCCTCTTTTTTTCAAGGATTTCCTGGATCGGGTTCCTTCACGCGTACAGCAATCAATTATCACAGCGGTGCAGTAACAAGATTCGCGGGAATCTTGTCGGGTGGGATCATGGCCCTAGTTCTTCTATTTCTCGCCCCATATGCCAAGTACATTCCTAATACATGTCTTGCTGGGGTGATGATGGTTACTGCTTATAACCTCATTAACAAAGAAGAAATCAAAAAGGTCGTAAAATTGGGTAAGTTTAAATCAGATTCGATTGCAATGTGGGTCACTTGTTTCGCAACAGTTTTATTGCCGAACCTTTCTTACGCTATATATATGGGAATTGCACTGTCCATTGCTTTGTATCTGAGAGATACCAACAAAGTTCCTGTGAAGATTCTAATTCCATCCCAAGGAGAAGAGTTGCAAATTGTTGAAACAGAAGTTGAAGTTGTCAAGGGTAAGGTGGATATATTAATTATTGAACTTGAAGGAAATCTTTATTTCGGCTCAGCAGAGGATCTAGAATTGAAACTTGAAAGCTTGGTCGAAAAAGCTAAAGTGTTCATCTTGCGCATGAAGCATGTCGCTTCTATTGATATAACATCACTTAACGCCTTAAAAGCTTTTACTCGGGCTGTAAAAGAAACCGGTGGAAGCGTGATTATCTGTGGTGTAAGGGCAAATATCAACACAATTCTTATGAAAGCCAATTTTGATCGTGATATTGGCATCGAGAATAAATTTATGTTGTCGGAGAATGAAATTTTTGCATCGACCTCTAAGGATTTAGAGAGAGCAAGAGCTGTGTTAAACTCTGAAATCGGTGATAATATAGAAAAATCGTTGGCTTATAATCTGATAGAGACTGTTTCGGTGTCTAAAGGTACGAATCCCATTTTAAATAACAACACGAGTGTTGCTCATTAGAATAATTACCTCGTCGAAAATAATAGTATTTTTTGCCTGAATGTTATTATCCTTATAATTAGAGATGGAGTGTTCTACTTCATCTCTAATTATAAGGATTTTTTATGCAAAGACACGTCAAATTGTAAGGCTATATTGATATTGAAAGGAGGTTTCTTTCGTAATTGTAATAATAAAAGCCCCCTCTTTTTGGGGGCTCTTGTGCGCATTTCTTTCGGCTCTAGCTGAGGGTTTAGAAGAAAATCGATGAGAAACATTGCCGCTACTTTAGAGAGGAGGAGCAGATAGCCAGGTCTATGAAAAATTAAATATGCGTACTGTTACGACACGAAAATCCTGTGCTTTCTCGATTCACAATAATAAAAATCGATTACGGCAATATTATTCTACTATAGACACGGTACTCACACAATGCTAATCTTTAATTGTGAGTATAGTCACATTCGAAAATAGCAAAAGTCCTAATAGAACCTTAAAGCGTTTACGTTTAATTGTGAGTATAGTCACAAATTAAATGTAAACGCCAGCACAGAGCATGTCATAGTATTTGCTTTACAGAGTGGAAAGAAGTTCCCCTGAATCAGTTGAGGCTTATTGACAGTAACGATAGTTATCATGGAAGGTGGGGTTTGTTTGTCCAGTTTATCGCCCAATAGAGATATACCTATGTTAGTTGAGAAGATAAAGATAAATAGGGAGTCGGGAGATAAAACTTATCCGATTTGGCTATTAGTTAATCCAAAACATCCAGCTGTTCGTCACTATATTTGGACTCCAGTCTTAGCTGAGATACAAGACAAAGTGTATAGAGAAATACGACAAAGAATCGATACGACAAATATTTATATTAGGAATGCTGTTAGCGATAGTAGAATAGTTCCTAATACCTTAAGTTGGTGGGGGGCCGAAGTGGCTGCGGAAATAGAGTCTTTTAGGGAAAGTGTCCTAGAATATAAACCAAAGATTCTTATTACATTTGGTGCTTTCCCCTTTGAATTTATGAGGCGCGTCAATGAGATCAAACCAGAAAAAGGTCCTAAGTCTTGGGGTACATCGAATTTGAAGAACGAATTTGTGAAGTCAATTAATAACTTTGATATTAATAAAACGAACAGAATTCCCTTACTTCGACGAGTGATTGAGAGTGGAAAGTTTGTAGAAAATGAAAATAATCTTAGTCAGATAAATGTTGAAGATTACTTTCATTTTGCAGGGACAAAGATAGCTGAAAAGATTATTGAGCACAAAGATAGGTTTGATCTATGGATTGAGTAAACAAAATAATCAAGGGGTGATGTAGAGGCCGATTTTTAAAATAGGGGAGGGATGTAAAAGTTTTGGCAAAACAGAATGATAAGGCTAAAATTGTGACAGTTAAGAAAGGGTATGTTCATCGCAAATTTATTCTAACAGAGTAGGAGGTCAAATACAGATGATTGAAAATTTCTTTATCGGGGCCAGTGCATTATTTGCAACAACCAGTATGGCAGTGGCGCAAGCAGCAGGTACACCAGGAGTCCCATGGTGGGTATGGCCTCTTGCATTACTAATTACTACTTTTCTCATTGGTATCGTGGCTGCTTTAGCTGGTGTCGGTGGCAGTGTGCTGTATGTACCTATTGTCAGTAGTTTTTTTCCGTTTAACTTTGATTTTATCCGGGGGTCTGGGTTGTTTGTTGCATTAGCATGCTCGTTATCTGCAGCGCCTAAACTTTTAAAAGCAAATTTTGCTAGTTTGCGATTGGTTATTCCTTTAGCATTAATTGCATCAGCATCAAGTATTGTAGGTGCGTACTTGGGGCTTTCCTTACCCCAAAGTGTACTTAAGATTCTACTAGGTATCTTAATTACATCGATTGCAGTTCTGTTTATTTTCTCCAAGAATAGCGAAATCCCCAAAATAGGAAAAGTGGATCCCTTGGCTCGTTTTTTGAATATTGGTGGAGCTTATTTCGAGTCTTCAAGTGGTAAGGATGTTAGTTGGACCGTGTGGAGACTTCCGATTGGTCTTGTACTCTTTTGTGGGATTGGAATAATTGCTGGGATGTTCGGTATCGGTGCAGGTTGGGCTAATGTGCCAGTGCTTAACTTGCTTTTAGGAGCTCCGCTTAAAATTGCGGTAGGTACTAGTATGTCATTATTAGCTATCACAGATACTTCCGCTGCGTGGATTTATTTAAACCAAGGTGCAGTACTTCCAATAATAACTGTGCCGTCTGTTTTAGGTATTATGGTGGGCTCGCGGGTAGGAGTCAAGTTGTTACAAACTGCTAAACCAAAATCTATACGTTATATTGTCATACTAATGCTACTGTTCGCTGGCTTGAAATCGTTAATTAATGGATTAGGATGGGGGTAAAATAGAATGAGCAGTCAAACACAAGTTCAAAGTACAAATGCCCAAAGTACTGTTGGTAAAGCAATTAGTGTCCAAGATAATGTAGAAGTAAGCCCGGAACAGAAGAGATATGCGAGTATTTTATGGTTTTGCTCATGGACGGGAATTTGTGTAATGGTGATTACGTTTATGCTTTATATGGGTGGCCTTTTTAACCCACTTGTGGAACCATCAAAAATGCCACTTTATTGGGGAATGAATGTACATCAGTACGCGCAAGCTACGCATGCTCCTAGTGGGTGGGCTTGGTTGACACTTCTAAATCATTCGGATTATTTAAATCTAGTTGGCTTAGCATTTTTGGGGATGGTTTCAATTTTAGGTTATCTTTCACTTCTGATAGATTATTTGCGCAAAAAGGATATCCCATATGTTACAATGGTTGGCTTGGAAATTGTTGTTATTGTCTTAGCTGCCTCAGGAATTCTTCATATCTCAGAATGAGGGCGAAATTTACCTACTTTCCATTAATTTTATCAGAACCGTTCCTGAAATCCAAGTAATTTAAAATTTTATTTCGGTTGCGGTAGTTTCCAAAAAATGGGAATTCCGATTAAAACAAGGTGTCAAGGATGGCCCATGGATTTCCATGGGGCATCCTTAATGCCTTGTTTGGAAAATCATATCAATTAAAAAGTCATAAGATGTATTTCACCATGAAGGCTAGCAACTATGTTATAATCATATTATTATTAGTGAGGAAAGAGGTAATTGAGATGAAGGATTCTAAGTTTAATGTA
>JAJYAS010000127.1 GCA_021779415.1 Bacillota bacterium | reverse complement strand
CTGGCCATGGTTCACGGACGACTAACAGTCCCCCGCTTCCTTTGGGAACAGGGTTGCCTGCTTGGTCAACAATTTCCACCTTAACACCCGGGAAAGGTACCGTACAAGAGCCGGGTTTAGTTTCCGTTATCCCTGGCAAAGGTGTCATCATAATCATACCTGTTTCAGTTTGCCACCAAGTATCAACTATTGGACAACGTTCCCCGCCAATGTATTTGTGATACCATATCCAAGCTTCTGGATTTATGGGTTCACCGACAGTACCTAATAATCTTAAGCTGGAAAGATCCCTTCCCTGCGGGTAACTTGGTCCCCATTTCATAAACGTCCTGATAGCTGTGGGTGCGGTATAGAGAATGGTAACGCCATATTTCTCGATAATCTCCCAATTGCGGTCTTTGGCAGGATAATCGGGAGTACCCTCATACATTAATACCGTAGCACCGTTGGCTAAAGGACCGTAAACAATATAACTATGCCCTGTAATCCAACCAACATCGGCAGTACACCAATAAACATCATCTTCTTTAAGATCAAAAACCCAATCGTGAGTTGTCGAAACACCCACCATATAGCCACCTGTTGTATGGACTACCCCTTTAGGTTTGCCCGTTGTTCCACTCGTATATAAAATGAAAAGTACGTCCTCGGCGTCCATTGGTTCGATAGGACAAGTTAACTGTGCATTTTTCATAGCATCGTGATACCAGATATCCCGGCCTTCTTGCATAGCCACTTTGTTGTCTGTACGTTTAACAACCACAACATGTTCAATGCAATTGATACCTTCTAGAGCAACATCGGCATTAGACTTTAGCGGAACAATATTTCCTTTGCGGAAACTGCCGTCGGAAGTAATCAATACTTTCGCTTGAGCATCCTCTATTCTGTTTCTCAATGATTCGGCGCTGAAACCACCGAATATTACGCTATGTGGAGCTCCGATACGTGCACAAGCAAGCATTGCAATAGCGGCTTCTGGAATCATGGGAAGATAAATTGTTACCCGATCCCCTTTTTTTATTCCCAAGGATTTTAAAACATTGGCAAATTGCGACACTTCACGATACAAATCTTGATAGGTGAGAACCCGGCTATCTCCATTTTCGCCCTCAAATAGGATAGCTGCTTTATTGCGACGCCAAGATTTAAGGTGACGATCCAGACAATTATAGGCAGCATTCAATTTACCACCTACAAACCATTGGGCAAAGGGTGGTTCCCAATCTAAAACTTTGGTCCATGGTTCAATCCACGTTAATCGTTCCGATTGCTTTGCCCAGAAGCCTATTCTATCTTCAGATGACTCATTGTAAACATCAGCTGTTTTGACATTTGCATTATTCCGGAATTCTTCTGACGGCTCAAAATGTCGATTTTCTTGTAATAGAGCTTCCAGTTCTTTTGTTACCATCATTCACCCTCCATTTTTTTGTTCTTGTAATGGGAGTCGTAATTTAGAACAAAAGATTAGTTTCTATGAAATGAATGGCTTTGTTTATCACCTCCCTAGAAGTTAATTTGTTTGTAATAATATTTTTATTATAGAAATAATATAACGAATATTCTATATTTTCAATATATTCAAAAAATATTTTTTAGTTAGTTCCTGAACTGTTAAATTTTGGGGACATCCCTAAGAGCTAAATATTAAGGATAAGTTATTAACGTCTTAGATTACTACTAGTACAAGATTTATGATGCGCAGATAGTGCTGATAGCGGCTAAGGATATTATTTATTTATAACCAAACATTCTTTGCAGGACATTTATCAATATTGACGAAATATTCTATTATCAATAAACAATAAAAACAAAACATTATAAATGAGAGCCAGAATATTGCTTTAATCATAAAATTTTCCTATTGCAAATTTAAAGAAGGGAGTTCATTTATGCAGGAGGGATCTAATAATGAACCTACTATTGCAGTATTTAGCTATCACGCTTTAACTTCGTTTATCAATCAACTTAATTATAAAGCACCTCATCCAGTCCGCATTTTAGTGATTGACTGTATGTTAAAAGATGTCCTTGAAAAGGCTGGGAATATGGAAAAGAACGGGGAAGCCGATGTTTTCCTTTCCGCTGGAGGAACCGCTAAACTACTTTCTGGAAATCTAGCAAACCCATTAGTGGAGATTAAAGTAACGGGATTCGACATTCTAGCTGCACTGAGGGAAGCCAAAAAGTATTCAGATACCGTCGGTCTAATCTCCTATGAAAGTAAAATCCCTAATCTAGACAACCTATCTGGATTGCTGAATATTACAATTAAACAATTTACATATCAACATATTAGTGATATTGAAGAGACTTTGAACCAACTGCAGAATGAAGGGGTGAAGGTTGTTATTGGGGGAAGCTTTCTTCAGGAAGTAATCTGGGATAGAGGGATCCAGATCAAGGGAATCTTTATTTACTCATCAGACGGCGTGACAAGGGCCTTAGATACAGCGGTTCAAATTGCTTTTTCAAAAAAGGTTGAGGCTAGAAAAGCGGAGGAACTACGGACAATTTTAGCTTTTTCGTATGAAGGTATCATTGCCGTTGATAGAAACGGACTGATCACAGTCATTAACCCAAGTGCTGAAAAAATGATTGGTACCTCTCAACACCAAGTCCTAGGACAATCTATTGCAGGTATTTTCCCCACGGCCAAGCTTACTAAAGTTATGCAAAGTCGCAGACCAGAGCTCAACCAGATTGAGTCGATCGGGGATAGTCAAATTGTCATCAATCGTATACCAATTTTGGTCAATTCGGGAGTAATTGGAGCTGTGGCAACGTTCCAAAATATTGGCATCATCCAAGAAGTCGAGGAAAAGATTCGCAAAAGTCTATATCAAAAAGGTTTTGTGGCTAAGACATTTATTAAAGATATTATAGGCACCAGTGACCAGATCCAAAAGGCTAAACGCGAGGCTTTTCTCTATGCTAAAAACTCTTCTTCGGTGCTAATCACGGGTGAGTCCGGAACAGGAAAGGAACTTTTCGCCCAAGGTATTCATAATGCCGGCATCCGATTTCGCCGTCCGTTTGTCACCATAAACTGCGCAGCTATTCCTGACAACTTACTGGAAAGCGAGCTTTTTGGGTATGAAGAAGGTGCCTTCACGGGAGCCAAAAAAGGTGGAAAACCTGGATTGTTTGAACTAGCCCATGAAGGAACTGTATTTTTGGACGAAATTGGTGAGCTTTCCATGTCTCTACAATCTCGTCTGTTAAGGGTCTTAGAAGAACATGAGGTTTTGCGGATTGGAGGGGACCATATACGTTCAGTAAACATCCAAGTGATATCTGCCACCAACAAAGATCTCTGGGAAATGACTGAAAAAGGTTACTTTCGTAAGGATTTGTATTATAGGCTGAACGTCTTAGAACTTCGGCTCCCTCCTCTGCGAGTGCGTAAAACAGATATTCCTTTACTCGTTAAAAAGTTTCTCACGGAAACCTGTCATGATCTCACAACAAACGAAATCGAAGGAATTTCCCAACACCCTATCTTCAGAGATTATAACTGGCCCGGTAATATCAGGGAGCTAAGAAATATAATTGAGCGATTCGCGGCACTCTATAAAAATGAAGAGTATGAGGATTTACTTTTATCGTTATTCGAAAGGCTTACTCCTTCTAAACTTTGTTCTGTTGAACAAGAAGAATTTAACCGTGTTTTAAATAGCGTACATGGAAATAAAACCGAGGCGGCCAAGAAACTTGGAATTAGCAGAACGACGCTCTGGAGAAAATTGAAAGGGAACACATTTGGCTGATTTGTGGAGTGATCGTTAGACTAAGGAAACTTTGAAACGGCTGAAACGCTTATGCGACATTGTTGTAACATTATGTTTCAATCAAGCTAAAAAGAGTTCTACGTAAAAGAGACGGAATGATGCTATTCCGCCTCTTTTTGCATAGAATTTAAGATTGGCATGAATCTTGCTATATGCTATATATTACTGATAATTCTGAATAGTTGGAGAAAGGAGTTTGTCGGTTTGAAACTTTACGAGTTCATGGCCAAAGAGATTTTTAAACGGAATGGAATTCCTGTCCCGATGGGGGCTGTTTTTACCGGGGTTGATGGTGTGGCGGCTTTTCTGGAAAAAACAGGGTCGGTGGCGATTAAATCCCAAGTCCTCTCCGGAGGACGCGGTAAGGCAGGGGGCATAAAATTTGCCACAGAACCTCAGGATGCCATCTCAAAAGTACAAGAATTACTAGCCTCAGAGATTAAAGGATGCCAAGTGGAGACGATTTTAATTGAAGAAAAGGTCACTATAGAACGGGAATTGTATCTTGCAATCACCGTTGATGGATCAAAAAGACAAATTGTTCTATTAGCCTCGGTTGCTGGCGGGATGGATATTGAGCAAGTGCCGGAGGAACAGGTTATTAAACGTTTTATCGATATCACGATTGGTCTCCAGCCGTATGCTACCCGTGAAATTACACGTCAAATGGGCTTGAAGGGTCGGGAAGCTAAGCAAACTGAGGAGGTTATGCTGAAACTCTACCAGGTTTTCCGCAAGTACGATGCTGAATTAGTCGAGATTAACCCTTTAGTGGTGACTCCCTCGCAGGTCTTGGCTGCAGATGGCAAGATGACCGTTGACGATGAAGCCGCCTATCGTTTCTTACCAGAGGTGCCCTATGTCGAAGAAAAGACAGCTGTGGAAAAGAAAGCTGATGCTTTAGGAATATCTTATGTTGAACTCGATGGAGAGGTTGGAGTCATGGCTAACGGTGCCGGGATTACAATGGCCACACTTGACTTGCTCCAACATTTTGGATCGAGTGCCCGTAACTTTATGGATGCCGGAGGCGGGTCAAGTGAGAAAGCCACGGCAGCAGCCTTGGAAATCTTACTTTCCACGAATCCTAAGGCTCTCTTGATTAATATTTTCGGGGGAATAACTCGGTGTGATGATGTAGCACGTGCTTTTGTGCAAGTAAAGAATGCCCTTGATCTTAAATTGCCGGTAGTTATTCGCTTAGTCGGTACAAACGAGGATTTAGGCACCGCAATTTTACGGGAACAAGGCATAGAATCTTTCAAGAGTGTCGAAGAAGCAGTAACCAAAGTAATTTCTTTGCTGAATGGAGGAGGAGCTGATGTCCATAATTCTTAATGAAACCACCAGAATTATTGTGCAAGGAATTACCGGAACCCAGGGTCAATTTCATACCGGACAGATGATAGCCTATGGAAGCAAGATCGTAGGAGGGGTATCCCCTGGCAAGGGCGGACAGGAGGTTCACGGAGTTCCAGTTTATGATACCGTTGAAGAAGCAATGCTTAAGCAACAAGTGGATGCTTCTGTAATTTTTGTTCCAGCCAAGCTTGTTAAAGATTGTGCCCTTGAGGCCTTAGAAGCTGGAATTAAAACCTTAGTTATTGTAACTGAACACGTACCCTTACATGATACCTTAGAAATTATGGCATACGCAGAAAAGCAAAAGGCAGAAATTGTAGGCCCAAATACGTATGGTCTGATTTCACCGGGTCAATGCAAGATTGGAATTATGCCCAATAATATTTTCATGCCCGGCGAGGTGGGTGTCGTGGCCCGCAGCGGGACTCTAAGCTACGAAATTGTCTACCAATTGACTGGAGCAGGAGTTGGCCAATCTAGTGTGGTAGGTCTGGGCGGGGATCGAGTCGTTGGTATGTCCTTTATTCAAGTCTTAGAAAAGTTCGAAGCAGATCCTAAGACTAAAGCGGTAGTTTTAGTCGGTGAAATCGGAGGAAATGCTGAAGAAAAAGCGGCTGACTATATTAAGGGCATGACTAAACCTGTCGTTGCCTTTTTAGCTGGCAAAAGTGCCCCTCCCGGTAAACGAATGGGGCATGCTGGAGCAATTATTGAACGGGGTAAGGGAACCTTTAAGAGTAAAGTTGAAGCGCTAACAGCTGCTGGTGTCAGTGTGGCGAACTTGCCATGGGAGGTTGGCCCTCTTGTCAAGCAAGCGTTAGCACAGGGGAGTGAAAAAGTCTATGGATAAGGATAAGGAGTTAGAAAAAATTGCCCAAGAAAAGGGCCTTTGGGAAAACAAGCATTTTAGTGGAAAACCATCTAAAACGTCTGAAAAGCAGGGGGAAGGCGTCGATTCCGAGGTTGAGTTTCAGAGGCTTTATACGCCGGATGACCTAAATCTTGACTATTTATCCGATTTGAGTTTCCCGGGGGAATTTCCGTTTACTCGTGGTGTTCAACCCGACATGTACCGGGGTAGGTTCTGGACTATGCGTCAATATGCTGGTTTTGGAACTGCGCAAGAAACGAACTCCAGATTTATTTATCTCCTTAAACAAGGGCAAACTGGCCTCAGTATTGCTTTTGATTTGGTGACCCAAATTGGTTATAACTCCGACGACCCTCTTGCCTTAGGAGAAGTAGGCAAGGTCGGCGTTGCAATCGATTCCTTGGCTGACATGGAAGCGCTCTTTAAGGATATTCCATTAGATAAGGTTAGTACCTCAATGACGATCAATGCTCCCGCTGCGATACTGCTGGCTATGTATATTGTGGTTGCTGAAAAGCAAGGAGTAGCCCCTTCTAAGTTATCCGGAACGATTCAAAATGACATCTTAAAAGAATATATGGCTAGAGGAACCTATATTTTTCCACCGGTACCCTCAATGCGTCTCATAACCGATACGTTTAAATATTGTGCCGACAATCTTCCCAACTGGAACACGATTAGTATCAGTGGATATCATATTCGCGAAGCTGGTTCGAATGCGGTTCAGGAGGTGGCTTTTACCCTAGCGGACGGAATTGCCTATGTCCAAGCTGCCCTTGACGTCGGGTTAGAAATTGATAAATTTGCGCCTCGTCTCTCCTTTTTCTTTAATGCTCATTCCAATTTCCTGGAGGAAGTCGCCAAGTTTAGAGCCGCTCGCCGAGTATGGGCCAAGATTATGAAAGACAGGTTTAAGGCTAAGAACCCCAAATCACTGATGATGCGTTTTCATACCCAGACAGCAGGGTGCACGTTGACGGCCCAACAACCCGAAGTGAATATTATGCGGGTGGCCTTTCAGGCACTCAGTGCAGTGCTGGGTGGCACTCAATCATTGCATACCAACGCCTGGGATGAGGCCTTAGCTTTGCCAAGTCAAGAATCTGCTCTGCTCGCTTTACGAACCCAACAAACCATTGCCTACGAAACTGGGGTTACAGGTACAGTGGATCCCTTAGGCGGTTCTTATGCCATAGAAAAATTAACAGAGGACTTAGAACAGGCCGTTTGGGCCTACCTCGAGAAGATTGACGAATTAGGAGGCGCTGTTCGAGCCATTGAACTCGGTTTTCAACAAAAGGAAATCCAGACTAGTGCTTATCGTTATCAAATGGATATTGAAAATCAAACTAGAGTTATTGTCGGGATTAATAAATTTCAAAAGATACAAGAAGAGCCACCAAAAGGATTACTCAAGATAAATCCGAAAGTCGAGCAAGAACAAAAACAGAAATTAGCCGCAGTCTACCGAAAAAGAAATCAAGCAGAGGTGGAGACCGGTCTCCTTCGGTTGGAAAAAGCAGCAGAAAGCACGGAAAACTTGATGCCCTATCTTCTGGACTGTGTCCGAAATTACACAACGTTGGGTGAAATCTGCGACGTATTAAGAAAAGTATTTGGAGAATACAGGCAAGAGAACACCTTTTAACAGGAGGAGTCGTCATGGAAAAAGGACAACGTATTCGGGTATTAATCGGCAAAGTTGGTTTGGATGGTCACGATCGTGGGGCTAAAGTTATTGCTCAGGCGTTGAGGGATGCCGGTATGGAAGTTATTTATACAGGTTTACGACAAACCCCAGAACAAATCGTCGAAGCAGCGATTCAAGAGGACGTTCAAATCATTGGTATAAGCATCTTATCAGGAGCTCATACTTATCTACTGCCGAGAATCATAGAGCTTCTAACTCGGGAGGGAGCGCAAGATATCCAAGTGATCGCCGGAGGGGTTATTCCCGAAGACGACAAGATTCTTTTAAAGGAAGCGGGAGTAGCAGAAATATTCGGAACGGGAACTTCCACTAGGGATATTGTAAGGTTCATAAAACAACTTCAATTAGAAGGAGGTTTGCAAGAATAATGTTCAATGTT
>JAJYAS010000126.1:338-8175 GCA_021779415.1 Bacillota bacterium | reverse complement strand
GCAAACGAGCGTCAGCTGTCTGAATATGAGTATGGGTTCCAACCACAGCGCTAACTTTTCCATCGAGAAACCAACCCAACGCGACCTTTTCCGAAGTTGCCTCGGCATGAAAATCAACAATAATAATCGAAGTCTCTTGTTTCATCTGATTGATCCAGCGTATTGCTCCACTGAATGGATCTTCTAACGGTGGCAAAAATATCCTGCCTGAAAGATTAAGGACGCCAATTTTCTTACCCATCGCTCTTATGAACCCATATCCTTGTCCCGGTGCACCTACTGGATAATTCGCAGGTCGAATAAGTCTGGGCTCTCGATCGATAAAATTCATAATTTCTCTTTGATCCCAGACATGATTACCCATCGTCAAAAACTGAATTCCGTTGTTATAAAGCTCCTCGGCAATCTCTTTTGTTAATCCTTTTCCAGCCGCAGCATTTTCGGCGTTAGCAATGGTTACATCGACCTTATACTCGACCTGAAGCGGTTTAATAAATCGTTTAACAGCTTCCCTTCCCGGCTTACCCACAATATCCCCAATAAAAAGCACTCGCACGAACGTGCCCCCTTCCAAATCGCCCAAAACAGCAATCTCTAAATAACATTATCATTTTACGTAGATTTAAAACGATTAATCCTTTAAAAATAAAATTATTAGCTCTTAAAAACTAAAACTCGCCCTTCTTCTCGCAAAGCAACTACATTTTTCTCAATATCTTGGGACTGAACTGAAGATAGCAAGTGGCTTATCATTTCTTCTTGATAAATTTGTTCATCTTCAGGCAGATTCATTTCATCAAATAACAACTGCTTTTTATATTCCCTCTTTAGCAGTTCGACGATAAGCCCCACTTCACGCTGGGTCATACTATCGACATCTCGAGTCAACGTGATCACACAAACATTTTCCTCACAGCGACTGGCAATCTCAAAAATTCGCATAATTCGCCCCTCAAGTTTATGGAAAAATTCTAAGGCGGGCTTTAGAATTTCTTGAAGATCATCAACATCTTGGCTTCTCATGATCATAAAAGTAAACTTTAGAGCATGTTGCTCACGCCAATAATGAACCGACCCCAATTCAGAATATCTCAGCAAAATTGAGGTCAATAATCCAACTCCATCTTGGACAAGTGCTCCATCTTTAAACTGCAAATTATTTAGCATCCTTGTTTTCAGCCCTCTCTTTTGCGCTGTCCTTTCATGCTATTTATTCGTCATGAGGCTGGAAACTCCTGCACTAACCCTTTTTTTCTTACACTGGACATATCTGGTAGTGCCGCCACTCCTCGCATGCAAGAAAGCTATAGTTTAGTGGCGGTTAGGCATCGGATATAAAAATCAGGCGACCCATAGGATCGCCTGATTAAACATCTCACTAAGAACTATTTTGCGAAGTCAACCGCACGAGTCTCACGGATCACGACAACCTTGATTTGTCCCGGATATTCCAGTTCTTCTTCAATCCGTTTACTAATTTCACGCGCCACACGCGGTGCAAGAACATCGTCAATTTTGTCTGGTTTAACAATGATACGGACTTCCCGTCCAGCTTGAATGGCGAAGCACTTTTCGACCCCTTCAAAACTTTCTGCAATCTCTTCCAGCTTTTGTAGACGTTTAATATAGGTTTCGAGAGTTTCTCTGCGCGCGCCTGGACGAGCTGCAGAAACCGCATCCGCAGCAGCGACAAGAACCGCTACAATTGTTCTGGGTTCAACGTCATTATGGTGGGCTTCAATAGCATGAACAACGTCGCTGGATTCCTTGTACTTTCTGGCAAGATCAACCCCAATTTGTACGTGAGTCCCTTCCATATCATGATCAACAGCCTTGCCGATATCATGCAACAGCCCTGCTCTCTTAGCAAGTTGAATATCGACACCTAACTCAGCGGCCATTAATCCTGCAAGATGAGACACTTCCGTCGAGTGCTTTAAGACATTTTGCCCGTAACTTGTACGAAACTTAAGTCGTCCGAGCAAACGGATTAATTCGGGATGCAACCCATGCACGCCTGTCTCAAACGTGGCCTGTTCTCCTTCTTCGCGAATCTTTTGGTCAACTTCCTTTTGAGACTTTTCAACCATTTCTTCAATTCGTGCTGGGTGAATACGACCGTCAGCAATAAGTTTTTCCAATGCAATGCGAGCAACTTCTCGACGGATCGGATCAAACCCTGATAAAATCACAGCTTCAGGAGTATCATCAATGATAAGATCAATTCCAGTTAGGGTTTCTAGAGTGCGGATATTGCGTCCCTCACGGCCAATAATCCGGCCCTTCATTTCGTCACTAGGTAACGCTACAACGGATACCGTAGTTTCAGCCACATGATCCGCAGCGCAACGCTGAATAGCTAGAGCAATAATATTTTTGGCCCGTTTCTCCGCTTCTTCCTTCGCACGAGTCTCTATCTCCTTGATCATGATCGCTGACTCGTAACGGACCTCTTCTTCAACTCGTTTCAGCAAGAGTTGCTTAGCCTCTTCCGAAGTCATACCAGACAATCGTTCTAACTCAGCTTGTTCTTTACCTACAAGCTGGTTTAATTCTTCTCTTTGTTGTTCTAATTCGCTCTCCTTGTTGTGAATGTTTTCCTCTTTGCGTTCGAGCGACTCAATTTTGCGATCTAAGCTCTCCTCTTTTTGGACCAAGCGTCGTTCAAGCCGTTGTAGTTCGTTACGCCGTTCCCGAGTTTCCTTTTCTACTTCATTGCGAATATGCATGACTTCTTCTTTAGCAGCAACGACAGATTCTCTCTTCTTGCTTTCAGCTGCCGAATGGGCATTTTGAACAATACGTAATGCCTCTTCTTCAGCGGATCCAATACTTTTTTCAGCAGTATTTTTACGAAAAGTCCAACCTACTAAGGCACCTAGACCTAAGCCTACTAAAATGGCCACTAACCCGGTAATAACTATTTCAAGCATACGTTCACACCTCCTTGTTTAAAAAAATAATTCTATTTTTACATCAAAAAAACTGGTTTCCAAAACCAGTCTTATTAAGCATAACCTTTTAGACGAGAGTTTTCTTCTCCCGTTTCCTACACCTCTCGTTAGTCAAAATCCCCATTTTCAACTGACTACTACGAAATCTATAAGAAAACCTTTAAAGGTTAAATCTTAACAAAGACAGGTCTCTGCTAAGATTTTAATATCATTTGCAGACAATGTCAAGCTTGTCCTAAACGGGATGATTCTATACATTAGGCCTACCTCCACAGCCTATAATTCAGCACGGATCTCATAAAGCACAGAGCGCACCATATCTGAGGGATACCCTCTCTGAGTGAGCCTTCGAGCAACCTTTTGTTGGAGCCATAATTCACGGGGAGCAGACCTAGTTGTTTTTTCTGTATTTCTCTGTTCCCAGCGCTTACCTTCTTGTTCCCACCATAGTTTGGCCAAGGATAAACATTGCTGAAACTCCTCATCACTGGAGTACGTTTCCTCCAAAGCTTGCTCAATCAATTGAGGTACTACCCCCCGATTTTGCAAATCATGTAGAACTCTACGCCTCGAATAACGTTTGAGTCGACTTTTTGAATACATCAACGCAAGTTCTTGGTCATTAAGATAGCCTAATTCTTCTAATTTTGTCAGCACTCTATCAATGTCCGCACTCTCAAAACTTTTTTTTTCAAGCCGGGTCTTTAATTCATAATGCGTCAGAGCCCGGCGTGATAAATAATCCACAGCAACTACCCAAGCACTTCTCGGCGATTTAGAGTTCGTCAAGCGAACCGTCCTCTGAAACTTCGGTTGTTGTTGCTGCGTCATTCATGTTCGTGCGGATCAGTTGTTCAAGAACATCCGCCATATCTGGATGTTGCTTGAGATATTCTTTAACATTTTCACGCCCTTGTCCTAACCGTTCCCCATTATAAGAGTACCAGGCCCCCGACTTTGTGATAATCTCCATTTCAGTTCCGATATCCACAATACTTCCTTCACGGGAAATCCCTTCTCCGTACATAATATCAAAATCCGCTAACTTGAAAGGCGGAGCAACTTTGTTCTTAACGATTTTGACCCGAGTTTTGTTTCCGACAATATCTTGCCCTTGTTTCAAAGCTTCTTGCCGACGTATATCAATCCGAATCGTGGCGTAAAACTTAAGTGCTCGTCCCCCTGTGGTTGTTTCCGGACTACCAAACATAACCCCAATTTTCTCACGAATTTGATTAATAAAAACAACACAAGTGTTACTCTTGCTAATAGAACCAGTCAATTTACGTAAGGCTTGAGACATAAGACGCGCATGCAAACCAACATGATTGTCGCCCATTTCTCCTTCAATCTCTGCGCGAGGTACCAAAGCAGCCACAGAGTCAATCACTACAACATCTACAGCAGCACTGCGCACAAGTGCCTCGCAGATTTCCAGCCCCTGTTCCCCTGTATCTGGCTGAGCAACCAGCAAATCATCAATATTGACCCCTAAGGCCTTGGCATATACGGGATCGAGAGCATGCTCGGCATCGATAAAAGCAGCCGCCCCGCCCAATTTCTGGGCTTCTGCAATAATATGCAGCGCAACGGTTGTTTTACCAGAAGACTCTGGACCGAAAATTTCAATAATACGCCCACGTGGTACCCCGCCAACCCCTAAGGCAAGGTCTATCGCCAAAGAACCGGTCGGGATGACGTCAATCACCATTCCTGCAGAGGATTCACCAAGTTTCATAATTGAGCCTTTACCAAACTGCTTTTCAATTTGAGCAAGTGCAATATCAAGAGCCTTTAACTTATTTGTCTCCGCCATCCCATTATCCCCCTCATCTTGTGCAAACGCATATTAGCGTTTGGCAAAACATCTGTTCGGTTTATTATAAATGTAGTCCATGACACTTGTCAATTTGTTTATGTTTCCATCGACAATATAACAAATATTATTTCAATATCTTGGGTTCTTCTTTTTAAATAAAAAGCTCACCCAAATAGGGTCAGCTTTTTATTTAAGGAGACTTTCTTTATAATACTAATAATCATTACTCTCCCGTGCTTTAGCAGGTTCAACACTAACTCTGCGCCCTTTAATCATATTCTGATGCATACAACTTAAAACCCTAGAGGCATATTCTTCAGGAACCTCTACAAACGTAAATTTATCATAGATATTAATCATTCCAATAATGTTTCCTGAAATTCCGCTTTCATCGGCAATCCAACGAATAATATCCTGAGGTCTGATTTGTTGTACCCTGCCGATATTCATAAAAAAGCGCACCATACCAGTAGCCGCTCCTGTGTTCCCAAAATGAAGGTCATCTAGTCCTTTGTCTTCAATACGTTCTTCAGCGTTTGCTCCCTCAACCGCGAACTTCAAGGCAGCTGCTGCTACATCAGTGGAATCGTATTCCTCGAGCAACTCTCCAACAATCGCGCGATAATTTCCCAAACGATCTCCTTGTATTAGCTTTACAAGTTGATTTTTAAGATTCTCTGCCTGACGTTCACTTATATCAGCTAGTGAAGGAAGTTCCTTCCGCCGAATTCTTGTCTTAATTAGATTTTCAATCAGACGGAGTTGGCGGTATTCCTTGGGTGAAATTAAAGTGATGGCCTGCCCTTTGCGTCCGACCCTTCCAGTCCGTCCAATCCTATGCACGTACGAAACAGGATCCTGAGGAATATCAAAATTAATAACATGGGTTACATTATTAATATCTAAACCTCGAGCGGCAACATCTGTTGCTACCAATAATTCTGACTTCCCGTCTCTAAAACGTTTCATAACCCGATCCCGCTGTTGTTGACTCAAGTCCCCGTGTAGAGCATCCGCAAAATACCCCCGAGCTTCAAGAGCTACCACAAGCTCATCCACCCCACGTTTGGTTCGGCAAAAAATTATCCCCTGCCCAATATCCTCCATATCAATTATCCTACACAAGGCGTCAACCTTAATACTTTCCCTAGCCTCATAGAATACCTGATCAATCATAGGAACTGTTAAGTCATCCCGACTAACTGATACGGAACGCGGACTGTTCATGTAGGTCTGAGCTAATTTTCGAATTCCAGGTGGCATTGTAGCCGAGAAGAGCATAACTTGGCGACCTTCTGTTGGGACTTCTTTCAATAACCCTTCAATATCGTCAATAAAGCCCATATCAAGCATTTCGTCTGCTTCGTCAAGAACCACCATTTTTACATGTTGTAGACGAAGTGTACCCCGATTTAAATGGTCTAACAACCGACCGGGTGTTCCAACGACCACCTGATATCCCATACGCAAAGCCCGAATCTGTCGATCAATAGGTTGTCCGCCATAAATTGGCAACGGCTTCACATGACGATATCGTCCAATCTTAGCGATTTCCTCAGCCACTTGTATCGCTAGTTCACGAGTCGGAGTAACTATGAGCGCTTGAACTGCTTGGAATTTCGAGTTTACCCGTTCAGTAATAGGAATCCCAAAAGCGGCAGTTTTACCAGTCCCTGTCTGAGCTTGACCAATAATGTCAGCTCCTTCAAGTGCAACAGGTATTGCTGCGTTTTGGATGGGGGAAGGCTCCTCAAACCCCATCTCTGACAAGGCTTGCAACACCTGTTTACTCAATTGAATATCCCCAAAAGCTTGTAAACGTTCAACCATCACCTAATTTTTGTCTCCTTTCACTACTTAATATATGCTGTCGTACCCCATTTAGGGCTGCTTGGACGGTTAGCTGACGAACTGATTCCCGCTCTCCATAAAACTGAAATTTTTCCGCACGTACACCCTCAGGTGTTGCAAAGCCAATAAAAACAAGACCCACTGGTTTTCTATCACTGCCACCACCCGGTCCTGCAATTCCCGTGGTCGAAATAGCGAGATCAGAGCCCGTTTTAGAACGGATTCCTTCCGCCATCTCCATAGCAACTTCTTCACTCACTGCTCCGAACATATTAAGGGTTTCTTCTTTCACCCCAAGCATCCCTTGTTTTAGAGAATTTGAGTAACTCACGACACCCCCTAGATAAAAATCAGAACTTCCTGGTTCTTGAGTAAGAGCTGCACCCAGCAAACCGCCTGTGCACGACTCAGCTGTAGCAATGGTCAAATGCTTGTTTATTAAAGTTTGCCCTACAATACCGATCATTGTCTCCTGATCACATCCAAATACTTTGTCTCCTAAACGTCGCCGGATTTCCTCTTCTGCCTGCTTCAGGGCTTCCTTAGCTTCTCCTGAGTTAGTTTCCGTACTCCTCGCCACTAAGCGAATATGCATTTCCGCACGTTTGGCTAGTAATGCCATCGTCAACTTCGGAAGACTCATCAGTTCGCCGAGTACTTCCTCAATTGCGGATTCTCCCATACCAAAAACCTTCAAGACGCGCTCGCTCATCCGCTCGGACTGCGGCCCAAGGATCCGTTGCAACTCTGTCCAAACAAAATTATCGAACATAGGCCTCATTTCAAATGGAGGACCCGGCAATATAATCACGGTCTTACCCATAGTTTCGATGATAGCACCAGGGGCAGTTCCAATAGGATTAGGCAATATCTTTGAGCCCTCGGGAAAATAGGCTTGTTTCTCATTACTCAAAGGCATAGGAGCTTTTCGACGACCAAAAAATTGTTTAATCTGATCTAAACTAGAGACGTCTAACTCCATTTTTAAATTTAAAACTTTAGCCACAAGTTCCTTTGTCAAATCATCTGCTGTCGGACCTAACCCTCCTGTGGTAATTAGAAGATCAGAACGCCCGATCCCCTGTCGTAAAACCTGCTCTAAACGTTCAGGATTGTCACCAACAGTCGTATGATAGTCTACTTCAATGCCCAAAGAAGACATTTTTCCAGTCAAGTAGTGAGCACTCGTATTGAGGGTTTCCCCAAGTAATAA
>JAJYAS010000126.1:0-328 GCA_021779415.1 Bacillota bacterium | reverse complement strand
TAATTCAGTTCCAGTTGCCACGATTTCAGCCTTCATACAGTTTATCACTCTCCTATTATCAACGCAAATGTCAAACCCTAAGACCCCAAATTAGTTATTTCTCATCCAGCTAATATTATCCTTCTTCGAATGAGATTGAAATAGAAAAATGAACCCCTAAGCCATAGGGGTTCATTTTTTACGCTGCGTTTTGTAAGTGTTTTCGCAAGGTTTCGCCATTCAAACTTTCCTCTACTTCAAGGATCTCACTAATCCGTAATAATGTCTCTTTATTCTTCTCAATTATCTGCATCGTTCGTTCTTCGAGTTCTGCTAAAATGTGTTTCGT
>JAJYAS010000125.1 GCA_021779415.1 Bacillota bacterium | reverse complement strand
GAAGTATCTTGTATTGGGTGCCACATCCTCTGCCATTTTGCTCTACGGGATTAGTCTGATTTATGGCTTGACTGGGTCGACACAACTCACAGATATAGCAACTAAGATCGGGACAAACCTCACTCCAGCGTCTTTCCTAGCGACGGTTTTTCTACTTGCTGGGTTGGGCTTTAAGATTTCCCTCGTTCCCTTTCATCTCTGGGCTCCAGATATTTACGAGGGGGCTCCCACTCCTGTCACGGCTTTCTTGGCTATTGCCTCTAAAGCTGCTGCGTTTGCTGTTCTGATTCGGGTTTACCTGTTGATGATGAACAGTCAAGCCTTTTCAGGCACAGGGATTACCTTGTTAGTCGTTTTAGCTTCTCTTACCATGATCTTGGGCAACTTGATTGCGATTCCGCAAACCAACATCAAACGCTTATTGGCGTATTCGAGCATTGCGCAAGCGGGTTATTTGATGGTGGGGATCATTGCGGAATCAGTAGCAGGTATCAAAGGGGTTCTCTTCTATGCGATGATTTACGTCTTCGCTAATATGGGAGCGTTCGCTGTCGCCACTCATGTGTCTGAGAAGCAAGATAGTGATCAGATCAAGGATTTTGCTGGTTTGATTCGTCGCTCTCCCTTAGCCGCGGTCGTTATGACAGCTTCCTTGCTATCCTTAGCGGGGATTCCGCCACTGGCTGGGTTCGTTGGGAAGTTTTATCTTTTCTCAGCCGTTATGGACCAAGGCTTTACCGCTATTGCCTATATTGGATTCGTGATGAGTATGGTGTCTGTGTACTATTATCTCTCGGTCGTCAAGGTGATGTTCCTTGGTGAGGGTGAGGGGTTACCAGATATTCCGGTACATGGAGCGGTGAAGTTCACCATGGTCTTCTCCATGTTAATTACTCTGGCCATCGGTATTTACCCAACACCATTAGCTCAGATGGCGTTTGCTGCGGCTCAGAGCTTAGTTAAGTAAAACTTGTTTAAACTAAAACCCTAGTATAGATTTTTCTGCACTAAAAAGAGGCTCTCAGTAACTATGAACTGAGGGCCTCTTTAGTATTTGTTCAGAGGTCTAGAGGGTTTTTAGTTGTGTATAAAGAATTGGAAATGATATACTTTGAAGAAAGAGTTGGGGTAGTTGCTGTGGAGAATAAACGACAGTCCCTGGGAAAGGCTGGAGAGGATTTGGCTGCTCGCTTCCTGACAGAATCCGGCTTAACGATTATTACACGAAATTATCGGTGTTCTAAAGGAGAAATGGATATAATAGCCCGTGATGGAGAAGCGCTGGTATTCATTGAGGTGCGCACACGACGATCGTCTTATAGAGGATGGGGTGAGGAGACCATAACCCAACAAAAGGCGCGACGACTGCAAGCAATCGCATCTTATTACGTAGTGCAACAGAGGTATGCAAGTTGGCCTTGTCTGAGATTCGATGTAATTGCGATACGTTGGACGGGAGAAAGGCCTGATACAATATGGATTAAAGCTGCTTTTTGAATAAAGGTTTATAGTTTGATCACAAAATCTTCACGGGTTGATGGTAAACTAGACTTACAATTCGGACTTTGAAATAGAGTGTTAATCTTGCTATAAGGTGATCCAAAAGGAGTGTAGAAAATTGAATCCGATCTTGATCGTTGATGATGAGGAGAAAATTAGAAGCTTGGTAAGGCTTTACTTAGAACGGGAAGGGTTTGAGGTTGAGGAAGCGCAAGATGGTCGAGTTGCTTTGGACAAGTTTCGCGTGGGTCAATTTTCTCTTTTAATTGTGGATCTTATGATGCCTGATGTCGACGGCTGGCGTGTTTGTCGTGAGGTTCGTGCGAGTTCAAGTCTGCCCATTATTATGCTTACGGCCAGGGGGGAAGAATTTGACCGAGTGCTTGGTTTTGAGCTTGGAGCGGATGACTATCTGGTTAAGCCGTTTAGTACCAAGGAGTTGGTGGCCCGAGTCAAAGCCCTCTTGCGTCGATCAACAGGTCAACTTCAGCAGGTCTCTTCGGAGATAACGGCTGGACTATTATGTATCGACAAAGAAAGGCACCGCGTGAGCATTGCGGATGAGACTATTAATTTGACCCCTTTGGAATTTGATTTACTCTATTTCTTGGTCAAAAATCAAGGGCGGGTCTTCTCGCGGGAACAGCTAATGGAAACTGTTTGGGGGTATGACTTTTATGGGGATGCCCGCACTGTTGATACTCATGTCAAAAAGTTACGGGAGAAACTCGCCCATCCGGATGTTAAGAGAATGTTGGTCACAGTCTGGGGTGTCGGATACAAGTTTGATTCGGATCATATGCCTAGTGTAAGAAGTTAGAAAACCTGAGACTTAAAGAAGGGGTTTATTCAGTGAAAACACGTTATAAATGGACGATTTCAATGAAACTGTGGTTAGCCCTGACACTGCTTATTCTTGTCGTATTGGGAGGATTAGGGGTAACCATTACATGGCTTTTTGGTGACTTTTATCTTCAACAAAAGTTGAATTCCTTACGGACAGAAGCGACCGAAATTTCAACACAATTGGGAACTGTCTATAGTTGGAGTGAACGGTTAAGTTTGTTAGAAACCTTAAAGTTAACGTCTGGAACGCAAATGGTCATACTCGATACACATGGGAATATTTTAGTGATTTCGGGTTCGAGTTTGAATACGTCGCAAGTGTTACAAGGAGGTATAAGTGGGTATTTAGGGGGAGCGGGCGGAGGGCTGATTGGAGGATGGTCTCGGAATTTGCAGCCTTCTGATTTTTTCACTTCCGAGTATTTGGCTCAGGTGTTATCCGGTAAGACTATCTCTATTAAGGCCCTACCTATAAACGGGGGCGGGCAAACAATGTTACTAGCCGCTGCACCTGTAGGTGCCAAACCTGTTCAAGGAGTTGTATTATTGGGGAGCTCTCCAATTCCGCTTCAAGAAAGTATTGCAACTTTTCGTCGCCTCATTCTCTATGCTTCGTTGATCGCGGTCTTTTTGGCGACTGCGGTTAGCCTGATTTTTGCACGGCAAGTTACGCGGCCCTTGGCTTTAATGCAGCGTGGGGCTACACGAATGGCGAACGGGGATTTTCTACCCATTCAAGGAGTAACAAGTAACGACGAAATAGGGGATTTGGCTGAGGTCTTAAATTCCATGGGAGAAAGTTTAAAAAACCATATGGAATGGCTTTCTCAAGAGAGAAACTTGCTTCAAGGGATTGTTGAAAGTATTAGTGATGCGGTGGTTATGTTAAGTTTTGAAGGGGTGATTCTCTATGCTAATGATTCAGCAAAGGGGCTGTGGCAAGAGAATGAAGTTGAGCTTCTGGAACGAAAAACTCAAATTGTCGATTTTCTCCTAACGATGAGTCAGACGCTTACTCAGGATGAAAATTATGCGACGATGACTCTTGGCGTTCAGGTGTTGCAGGTTGTAATGGCACCCTTGGCAGAGACCGAGGGAATTGGTGGACATGTAGCAGTTTTGCGTGATGTCACAGCCTCCTTACGGGCAGAAAAGGCTCGTCGTGAGTTTTTGGCTAGTGTCACGCACGAACTCAGGACCCCCCTGCATTTGATCCAGGGGTATTTGGAGGCCATTCAGGATGCAGTAGTGCCAAAGCATCAACAAGGAGAGTACATCGAGTTGGTCTTGGATGAAGCTAAGCGCTTAGCTCGTTTAGTTCAGGATTTGCAAGACATTAATTGGCTTGAACGGGGACAAAATTTACAACTCGTACCGATAGATATGGAGTGCTTCATGAGTGATCTGGATCAACGTTTCCAGGGCCGGGCACATGAGTTAGGTTTAAATCTAGAAGTCTCGCAAGGGTCAGGGGAATTATTAGCGGACCCAGATCAACTTTTGCAAGTCTTTATTAATCTTTTAGACAATGCAATGAGTCACACTTCTCGTGGTAAAACGGTTAGGGTTTTTCAAGTAGAAGAGCCGAACGAAGTACAGTTAGCAGTCCAAGATGAAGGAGAAGGGATCCCCAAAGAAGCCTTACCCTATATCTTTGACCGTTTTTTCAGGGTGAATAAGGCTCGGTCGCGCAAGGATGGGGGAATGGGCTTAGGGTTAGCTATTGTGCGACAAATTGTAGAAGCCCACAGAGGACATGTCAGAGTGGAGAGCGATATGGGAAAAGGGACCACGTTTTGGATTGTGCTCCCACGTAAACAAAGCCTAGATTAGGCATAAGAAAATGGACCATAGTTTGATTAATTTGGAAGGAATATGCTGAATTAAAGCGAACATTCTATTTAATGGTATAAGCGCAACCGAGGGTTACGTTAATTTTCCATAAGGGAAGGGATTGAATGTTCGCTGCGGTGTATGGTATGACCGTCCTTGGGTTACAAGCTCATTTAATTCGCGTAGAAGTCGACGTGGCGAACGGTTTGCCGAGTTTTGATATTGTCGGTCTTCCGAACACGGCTGTTAGAGAGGCGCGGGATCGAGTTCGCTCAGCAATACGAAACTCAGGCTATCAGTTCCCCTTACAGCGGGTCACAGTTAATTTAGCTCCTGCGGATTTACGTAAAGAGGGATCAGGCCTCGATCTGCCGATTGCGATTGGGATATTAGCGGCAACTGAACAATGTATCTCTTCATCACTGCCTAGGTACGTGTTTTCTGGCGAACTATCTTTGGAAGGAAGTCTTCGTCCAGTGCCTGGCGTGCTCACGATGGCTATAACTTTGGAGAAAGACAATACTGAATCTGGCTTAGACGGGGGTTGTAGCGGTGAAACGTATTGTTTGATTGTTCCTCCGGATAATCTGGCGGAGGCTCGTCTAGTGACTGGATTAGAAACGCATAGCACAGCTACCCTGGCACAAATTGTCGCTGGAATAGAAAATCAGAGTGGGTTTGAGGATGAAAAACTATCTCGGACTCCTCAACCAGACGCATATAACGGGGTTAACGTGGACTGGGCAGATGTTCATGGACAACAACATGCAAAGAGGGCTTTAGAAATAGCAGCTGCGGGCGGGCATAATGTTATCTTGGTTGGGCCACCAGGCTCAGGTAAGACGCTCTTGGCTAAGGCTTATTCAGGGATACTGCCTTTATTAAGTGACCAGGAAAGTATAGAGGTTACTCAACTCTTTAGTGTGTCTGGGTTGTTGAAAAATAACGGGTCTTTGGTCCAACACCGTCCCTTTCGAAACCCGCATCATACGGTGACCAAAGCGGGGATAATCGGAGGGGGACGGGAACTGCGACCAGGGGAGCTGAGCTTTGCAAATCACGGCGTTCTGTTCTTGGATGAGCTGCCTGAGTTTGCGCGCGAGGTCTTAGAATGTTTACGCCAACCCTTGGAAGATCGCGAGTTGACGATTACCCGCCAAGCAGGGAGTATTACATATCCTGCCCATGTGAGTGTTATTGCAAGCATGAATCCCTGTCCGTGTGGATATTATGGGGATAGAGGTCGAGTGTGTTCTTGCACACCCCTCCAGATCCAAAACTATCGGGGCAGGATTTCTGGCCCACTCTTAGATCGATTTGACTTGCATGTCGAGGTGCCTAGGCTGAATTATTCGGAACTCAGAGATGAGGATGGAAATGAATCATCTCAAACGGTTAGAGAACGAGTGATGGTGGCCCGTAGGAGACAATGGGAGCGCTTGGGATCGGCGAAAACGAATGCGGAAATGACAGCGAAGGAAACGAAAGAGTACGGTGAGTTGACCCCAAGTGGAGAATTACTTTTACATAGAATTTTTGATAGCCAACACCTCAGTGCCCGGGCGCATGATCGAATTTTGAGAGTTGCACGTACGATTGCCGATCTTGCAGAAACGTCGGATATCTTGCCGGAGCATTTAGCGGAGGCGTTACAGTTTCGCACGTTGGATAAAGGGTTACAGGTATAAAGAAAATTAAATCATCCGGTGGATGTTAACATTGCTGAGTCACCAGTAAAACGCTTGCTCTCAAGGATGTTGTCGTCGGTGCTTGCTCCCATCTTCATCAAAATATTTAGTACCTTAATATTCTTAAGCTGTTTCTAAGAAAAAAATGTTAAGGTATTGAGTATAAATGATAGAGAGAGGGGACTGAGAATTGGAAATAATTACAGATAGAAGCATAAGTGTTGCCTTTTTTACATTAGTGTTATTCGCATCCACCTGGTATTACATAAAAGTTAAGCAACAAGCCAATAAATCTAAAAACAAATACAAAGAGGTCCTATTGTCCAAGCATATGTCATTGGAGGGAGTAAAACGTGAACTTCTTTGAAAGTATCCGAGTGTCACTTAGGGCTTTGCGGGCGAACAAACTACGATCAGCATTGACAATGCTTGGAATTATTATAGGAGTAGCGGCTGTCATTGCCATGGTCGGAATCGGGAATGGAGCAACCGCCTCAATCACTTCCCGGATTCAGGGCATGGGTTCGAACCTTCTTACGATTACCCCAGGGCAGTCAAATTCCGGAGGGGTTAAAGGGGGAGTTGGTAGTTCAACCACGCTAAGCATTGATGATGTAAGCAAGATTCAAGTTGGAACGGCGGTGAAAGCTGTAGCCCCGTTTACAGATAATGACTTTCAAGTGGTTATGGGTTCGGGAAACACCTCCACGCAAATTAGTGGAACTACAGAGAGTTATGAAGTCATCAAAAATGTTACTATGGCCAGTGGCCGTTTTATTACAAGAGCGGATGTGGATAGCGACGCGAGAGTTGCTGTCCTCGGCCCGACTGTAGTAGAAAATCTTATGGGAGATGCGAATGCACCTATTATCGGAAAAGTGATTAAAATAAAAAACGTGCCGTTTCAAGTTATTGGGGTAACAACAGCCACAGGGTCGACAGGGTTTCAGAGTAGTGATGATATGATTATCGCTCCGATCACAACCGTCCAGGCACGTTTACTGGGAAAAAAGACATTGCGTAATATTCTCGTATCGGCTTCTACAGCGGACCTGATGCAAACGGCTCAAGATGAGATTACGGTAGAGATGCAAAAGGCTCATAAGATTCAGGCGGGCAAAGCAGACGATTTCAGGGTTCAGAATCAGGCCGATGTGTTAGCAACCATGCAAGGTGTAACCCAAACTTTGACCATGCTCCTGGGCGGAATTGCGGGCATTTCCTTGTTAGTTGGCGGAATTGGAATCATGAATATCATGCTTGTTTCGGTCACAGAACGAACACGGGAAATTGGAATTCGAAAAGCAATCGGAGCTAAAAGCAAGGATGTTTTGTTACAGTTCCTTGTCGAGGCGATCGTGCTTAGTGTCTTGGGAGGGGGAATTGGCATTGCCCTCGGTTATGTAGGTTCTAACCTCGCAGGGAAAGCCCTAACGATGAATACTAGTATTTCTCTGAATTCCGTGTTAATTGCCTTCGGTTTCTCGGCCGCGATTGGCATCGTCTTCGGGGTCTTCCCGGCGAGAAAAGCTGCTGCAATGGATCCTATTGATGCCTTAAGATATGAGTAAGTGAATAATCCCTTTAAGTAAGGCGCATCCTAAAGGTGTTCAATAATGCGGAGGTGGGAGAAATGTCACTTATTCCTAATGAGCCATACCGAATGGTGGATCCTTTTTGGCATGAGATGGATCGGTTTATGCGACGAGGTAAGGAAGAACTGACTGATGGGTCATCATATCGTGTAGATATCGAGGAGACTCGGTTAAAAGTGTTGGTGACCGCCGAAATCCCAGGGATTGATAAGAAAGAGGATCTCGCCATAACGTTAGACGAAAATCGTTTGATGATTCAGGGCGAAATTCGGAAAATCATGCACGACAATGAAGATGAAAGCGTTGCCCGGCATTCAGAACGATATTACGGGAAATTCTCAAGGTTATTAACCCTTCCAGCAATGGTCAAGACGGATGGTGCCCACGCTAGTTATCAAAAGGGTCTTTTGAAGCTCAGCTTTTTAAAGGATGAACATCCAGCTGCACGCAAAATTGAGGTGGATTTCCACTAGAGGTAGGACTATTAAAATGTAGAGTGGGGACGGGGTTGCTGAGAACATTATAAATGTTTTCAGCAACCCCGTCCCCTTGTCATTATATTGATAAGTGCCTTTTTCTTTATTCGTGATGGTCAGTAAGATCTCGCAATCACCACGGATACGGTGATGTACCAGTTGGAGTACGAAAGTTTTAGATTGTTCATTTTAATTATATTATTTAAATAATAATCCTGTTTTAAGAAGGTATTTCAACATAATTTGCGAATTAATTCT
>JAJYAS010000124.1 GCA_021779415.1 Bacillota bacterium | reverse complement strand
ACACTAATTCCATGTTGGCTTAAACGATTTAACACTTCTTCAGTGGGATGTCCATAACTATTAGGTCCAACAGAGATCACGGCGTATTTAGGATTGACCGCATTTAGAAATGCTTCTGAGGTTGAAGAGCTCGATCCGTGATGACCTACTTTGAGTACAGTACTTGTGAGATCGACACCTGAGGCGATCATATCACTCTCAGATTCAGTTTCGGCGTCACCCGTAAAGAGAAAACTGGTTGAACCGTATTTCAAATGAAGAACTGCCGAATAATTGTTTCCTTCAGTATATGAGTCTTTAACTGGCCCTACGAAGTCTGCCGCTAAACCAGTTCCGAGGTCCAGAGTTCCGCCGGCCTTTGCTCTGTTAAACGTAAGACCTTTCAATTGCATAGCGGCCAACAGATCAGCAAAGGTATAGGTGCTATTTGTTACGTTCGGCATATACACCTTGCCGATGTTGAAGTCCTTAATAACGGAATCGAGGCTGCCAATGTGGTCCGAGTCTGCATGTGTGGCGATGACATAATCTAGTGTGGTTACTCCAGCTGACTTCAGATAGTTTTCGACAGTCGTGGTTTGGTCGGTCTTGCCACCATCAATTAGGATGTTTTTTCCGGTGGGTGTTTGAATGAGGATAGAGTCTCCCTGGCCAACATTTATATAGTTAACCTTTAGTTTTTGGCTTGAGGGGATTATTAACGGAGATCCAAGGATATTTCCAACCAGTGTACTAGAAACAACGGCCTCTCCGCCAAGCACACTAAGACTTTTTGATGTTGGAACCTTCATAGTTATATAGTCTTGAGTTTCACTAGAAAGAGTATCTTTATCGACTAAAATAATGGGAGCTGAAATCTTAGCCGCATAAGCAGCCCCAGATAAGGCATCGGCAAAGCCGTTCCCAGTGGCTACAAAGACAGTTCCAAAATCATAGTTAGCATCAAATCTTTTTAAAGTCGCTATATTTCTAGCGTATTTATCATTCCCAGTTATTCTTTCGCTGTTAGGAAATTGGCTGGATACAGACTCGCTAATTTGGTCTGTATTTCCGATTACATAAGTTTTAGTTATGTTAGTTGTACTTAAATAATGCTTGATACTTT
Organism: Bacillota bacterium; assembly: GCA_021779415.1. The sequence goes on along the minus strand of JAJYAS010000124.1, from coordinate 7,115 downwards.
CAGTGAGTTGGTCACGGGGTGCTAATATAATGGGCGAATTATTCATTGCACTGGCCGAAGCAACAGATAAAGCATCTGCGTAGTCATCACCAGTAACCACCGATATTTCAGTTACGTTATCAAGTAGCTTAGCAATTTCTATCGCGGTATCATATTTATCATTACCCGCTAAGCGCGTTACGTTTATTCCAAGATCCTGAAGCTGACTTACAATCATTGGCGAAATAACAGCTGTTCCACCAGCAATAAAGACATTTTTAACCTTAAGGTCCTGTAAGGTTTGTTTAATTACAGGTGTTAAATTCAGCCGTTCCGTCAATAGTATTGGAGCATTATATTTCTTGGCTAAAGGGGTTGCGGCTAACGCATCGGGATAATTCTCTCCATAAGCCAAGATCGCATAATCAGACTGTGTCCATCCTTCTTTTGCGATACTTGCAGAAGTATCGTATTGTGTGTACCCTGCGATACGATGATTTAAAGGAGAAGAGTTAGCGTTGCTTGGGATGATCATCTGAAAAATTACAGCAAAGATTATTGCTGCTAGAAAAATACCCCTTTTTGATCTGTCGAGTCTTAATCTGCGGAAATATCCATTCAACAATTTGATCACACTCCCGATCCTATATTTGTATATTCATTTAAATTCTACAAATATAGGAAGATTCCTGCCATACCGCATACTTAATGATCGATTGAGAAAAGAAACACCCGGTGACCTCTTGAATGGTTTGTTGCCGGATTGGGTGTCTTTGGTGAGGTGGGAATAAGTAACTAAATAAAAAGGCTCAGCGGTACATAAAATACTGCTGAGCCGATTTATAAAGAATCTAAAGTTATCGTGTCAATTATTTCTCGCCTAGCCAGATCGAAAGTATCAAAGTAGCCTAGTAGTTTATCTAAAGCCTTATCTACCCAAGCCAAGAACCCATATTCTGTGCGAGTAACTAGCCAAGTGCTTGCGTCTTTAAACACAACTTTACTCGACGTAAGCATTTCTAAATAACTAGTAAAGCCATTTCTATGGGCAAATTGGCTCTTTGTCATGTCGTAACCTCACCTTGAAAAATATTACCTAAGGTGATCTTCGACAAGAATTAATAAAATCCTTCATAATGAGCAGTTCGAAACAAATTTATAGAAAATATTGTTGTATTGGGAGGAATATTCGGAAAAAATGTTGAATCATTTACAGGAGTAAGTTTATTCAAATATGTGCTTTTAAAAACTTTAAGGGGGAAACTCTGTGGATGCAACCATGAGAATAATCCTACTTCGTGATGCTGATAAATGCAGCGTAAATGCCCAACTCAGAGACGCAAGAAACGAGTATACAATAGGCGAATTAGAAAACGAGTATTATCAGTGGTTGAATGAACTAGCGTAAATAGTGCAAAGCGGCTTCAGTTATAACTGAAGCCGCTTTGCACCCCTCTAAATCCTAATTACTTAAATATCTTGGTAATTTCAGTCTGTCATTGTAGTCCATTATTACCAATTAACTGGCCTTTTCGAGGGCTTGTAGCGGGTTATAAAGAAAAGAATTCTCGAATAGCTCTTTCAAATACTCATATTCAGCGGAATTCCTAAATTCCAAAATGTCCACTAAACCAGACTTGGCGAGGCTGGTGATCACCACTTGTAGCAACTCATCAAATAATTCCCAAAGTCGTTCCGCTGCATTTTTCTCAATAGGTTCGTCTTTGATTTCAATAAATAAGCCATCAAGAGATTCATAGGCATTTACTCGGCGAAAATAGGCCAAAAGAATAAAGAGAATATAACAGGTTGCTAAGGGATGGGTCATTACTGAGAAAAAGGTCGAAATATGACAGAAATATATTGTAGGATTATATATTATTAAAGCGTATTATATGAAGTGGTGTAAAAGTTAGTAATATGAGGAATTTTGCAGGGGGTATAATGGTGAATTTCATGAACAACGTTAAATGGAAAGTGAAAATAACAGCAGGGTTCCTTATCCTTGCATGCTTAGTTGGCTTGGTTGGATACATAGGGGTCAGAGACTTAGCAATCATCAACAATGATGGAAGTTTGATTTATGCAGATGACCTTATAGCAATTAATGACTTGAACCTCATGCGTACGAATTTTCAGCAAAATCGCTGTTCAACCATACTCTTCTATTACACCACGGATAAAACCAAGCAACAGGCTTTAAAACAACAAATAACGGTGGATTCTGAGAACAACAATAAGAATGAGCTGGATTATGAAAAAGCCTTCGGCAACACACTCTCTTCAACGGAAACGCAATTATATAATGACTTTAAAAATAGTCAAGCGGATTATCGTGATAACCGAACGAAGATAATCCAACAGGTGGAGGAAGGAAAAGTTCTTGAAGCTGGAACATTATTGGAGCTGGCTTTACAAGCCAGTGACAAGACGTTGGTAAATCTCGATAAATTAATCTCAATCAGTGAGCAAGAAGCCAGCCAACGGGAAGCCAGCAATCAAAATATTTACGTACATACCCGTGTGATTATGCTCAGTCTAATTGGATTGAGCCTCGCTTTAGCCTTAATCATTGGCTTATATTTATCTCGTAATCTGACACGTCGGTTAGGGAATATAGTCAGTCTGGCGGAGGCTCTAAGCGAGGGAGACCTGACGCGACAACTCACAATTTATGGTCAAGATGAACTTGGACAATTAGGTTTATCCATCAATAAAGCAACAGGGAATATGAAGGAAATGGTTTCGGAAATAATCGACAGTTGCCAAGTTATGAACGCACATTCCGAAGAACTTTCCGCGACCATGGAGGAACTTTCGGCAAGTATGCAGATTATCCAACAGTCTACGGAACAAATCGCTCAAGGCTCGGAAGAACTAAGTGCCAGTACAGAAGAAGTGGGAGCTTCGACGTTAGAGATGCAAGAATTTACCAGAAAACTGACCGATAAAGCGGATGAAGGTCAGGGCAATGCGTCGGTAATTAAGGAACGAGCCAGCGAAGTCAAAACAAGAGGGACAAGGGCTGTTGATGAAGCAGAAACAATCTATAAAGATAAGGAAAATAAGGTCAATCAAGCCTTAGAAGATGCGAAAGTCGTCGAAGAAATCAAGGTCATGGCAGAGACGATTGGCAGTATTGCCGTACAAACAAATCTATTATCCCTCAATGCCAGTATTGAAGCGGCCCGAGCAGGGGAAGCAGGACGTGGCTTTGCGGTCGTTGCAGATGAGGTTCGAAAGTTGGCTGAACAGTCTCAATTAGCGGTAGGGAATATTCACCAGGTGATTACCGATGTGCAAGTCGCCTTTGATAATCTGATGCTGAATACTCAGGAATTGTTGGGTTTCATCGAGACGAAAGTAAGACCTGATTATGAAGCCTATGCCAAAACGGGAGTGCAATACGAAGAAGACTCCAATTTCGTTAATGATATGTCACAGGAAATAGCTTCTTCCACGCATGCAATGAGCGATATCATCCTTCAAATTAGTTCAGCTATTCAAAACGTGACGGCTACAGCCCAAGAATCCGCTTCAAGCTCAGAAGAAATCTCGACAAGTATTGCTCAAACCACAACCGCCGTAGAACAGGTGAATTCTTCAGCACAGGCTCAAGCAGAGTTAGCTGGGAAGCTCAGCGAGTTGGTGGGGAAATTTAAGGTGTAATGGTTGGGACAATCATGCGGGTCGGTTTAATTTAGTGTAAGAAGTTATCTTAAGGAACAAGGAATAAGACACCTACATGGGTTGAAGATTTTGTCTATAGGGGAAAGAAGGGGTATTTGACATGAATTTGGTAATGGAAAGGATACAACCAAATTCAGCTTTAGAGAAGACAGCACGTATGGATTTGTTTGACGCAACTGGGATGCTGTTGCTTCAGAAAGATATGCCGATAACGGAAGGGATACGGGAACGTCTGGAAGGACGAGAGGTATACGTCCTGCAAAATCACACAGATTTGGAGCCAGCCTCTAAGCGTGTCAAAGCCTTTCCGCAAGATGTTTATATCAAACTTGTAGGTTCCTTATGGAGCATTTATCATGAGGCGAAACTTATTGGGGTAGAACAAATTGAAAAGACAGTTGCATTAGTGGAAACCATTCTAAAGGAACTCCAAGCTCCGAATGTCTACTTGGACTTTAATGCCTTCCGAATGGATTTGGAGAGATTTAGGCAACATGATTATGGGACGTTTGTGCATGTCTTGAATGTCGCATTATTGTCAACCATTACAGGAATTCAGTTAGGATACAAAGATAAAAGACTTAAATTCTTGACATTGGGAGCACTTCTTCATGACTTAGGAAAGCTGAATGTGCCACCAGAAATTTTGAATAAGCCTGGGAGTTTAACGGATGAGGAGTTTTCTATTATTAAGAAGCACCCATTAGTGGGTGAAGCAATGCTCAAAGATACCCGTTTGCTAGCGAGTGTGGTGGCTACAGTAAAAGAACATCATGAACGTTGGAATGGCAAGGGATATCCATATGGACTAAAAGAAAATGAGATTCACTTGGATTCTCAAATCGTCGCTGTTGCGGATGTCTATGAAGCTTTGACTGCTGACCGACCTTATCGCAAAGGTTTGCCCCCCTATCACGCTCTAGAAATGATTCTTGCCTGGTCGGGGAAAGACTTTAATCCGAAGGTTGTGCAAGCCTTTCAAAAAGGTTTGATTCTCTATCCCGAGAATGCCATCGTAACCCTAAACACGGGCGAAATAGGAGTGGTCATCGCTGTACCAACTCAGATGCCAACCCGACCACTCCTTCGCCTTTTGTTTAACCGAGAAGGAAGATACCTGAATCGGGAAACGTATGTGGATTTATTGCAGGATTTAACGCGGTTCATTGAACGGCTGGAATTCAAGGACGCTGGGTGAGGGAATGAGTGGAATTGGAGTGGAGATTCTCACGTTATATGACTTCCAGTTCAATCAAGAGTGACGCCATAAACAAAAGGTTGTATATACAGACTGTTGTTCAATCTCATATTGAAGATAGGCAAGGACATAGAATATCTGCTTGAGACGGGTAACATTTTTGGTAACGCAATCCTGTAAAAAACAATAAATATAAACAATAAATATAATGAAAGATGTCTCAGCGAAAAAATGAAAAAACTTTGAATTTCCTTGATTTAAGCCGTTTCATAAACCATAATGAAAGATGTTTCTTCCTATTAAAATATGGGCGGCATAATGTAAGGTAAACCTTACATTCCGCTTATACCAACGACTTGAACGTTATCTAGATTCCCATGGACAGCCAGGGGTAACGAAAGGGTAACGCAATAGAACAAAAGATATCCATACTTCCGCGGGGTATGGTTCTGACTAGGCTTTTCATTAGTTCACTGAACTTTTGAGAAGCCTCTTTCTTCATGGCTTTGCAACAAGCGACTATAACCGTGCCCGTTAACGCAGCAAATCGCCTTGAAGCTCTGCATCTTTTCGGACTTAAGGTACCAGGCACATTGACAAGTGTGAATAGCATAGGTAGGGTGAACGTCAGGTATCAAGTGAATACTGATGGTTGCACTGTTGAGTTGGCGCGTTATGGTAAATGTATACTAGGGCCCGCTCCTACATCGTCTTCTAATGACGACCAAATTGTCTATATTACCAAGACTGGGAAAGACTATCATACGGACGGTTGCCGATACCTTTCAAAGAGTAAAATACCGCTAACGCTTCGGGAAGCAAAGGCAAGGGGTTACAAGCCTGATCATACGGGCTGTAACGCTCCTGATTAAAGGAGGGATTTTTTTGGCACTTATCATTGACCGTTTTGAAGGCGACTTTGCGGTAGTCGAAGTCGATGGCAAAGAAATTAGAGACATTCCTAAAACCGATATTTCCGTAACCGCTAAAGAAGGCGATGTTTTGAAACTTGTAAGTGGCAAATACGAAGTTGATTTTGAAGAGACTAAGCGGCGAAGAGCCGAGGTAGAGCAAATGATGAATGACTTGTGGAAGTAAGAAGGATTAACACCCGGCGGTTTAGTATGTAAGTTGTTTTTGCGGAAGGTGTAAAGGGGAGAGCGTTAAGCTCTCCTTACTTCGTATATTAACATAAGATTGAGAAGGAATTATAACAAGATAACTAATAAAGCGTTGAGCGTGCTTATCTTTGACTATATTGACTTATAGGTGAATCCGATACTAATACCATCCGTAGGGACTCGGTGCATAGGCATAGGGATACGAAGATGGGTAATAGCGTGGTCTCGCTACAGCAGCCCCTAAACCAAAACCCAGGGCAAGGGGAAGAAATCCAAAACCAAACATAAGATCAACTACCCTTCGAATATAATGAAGAATCTATTCTTAGAAGATTACACCTAAAGCGATAAGAATCAAAATAGCAACTGCAATAATTCCTACACCGACGCCATGCCCAATACCGCCATAAGCAGCCACTGGGGCGACAGGGGGAGGGCAACATACAGGGGGGTGATAACATGCTCCGCCCATTTGACCGTGAACCATTCCACCTTGGTTCATTCCTTGACTCATGCCGACTCCACTCATTCCTCCATAACCCATTCCGTACATAAGAAGTTCCACCTTTCTAATTTAAAATACTATTCCCATTGCGATCAGAAGAAGAATTATAACTACAACTGCTGCGATCCCTGCGCCAAAGCCTTTTCCGTGGTCACAGCCGCCAGCTATTCCATCTACGTTACCAAATGCCATTTGAATTTCCTCCCTTTCCAGTAATACAGTATAATATGAATAAAATGGAAAAATGCAATTTGTCCTTTCAGAGCGTTACATAATCGAAACTCTTTGACTTAGAACCTAAAGCATGAGTGAAAACTAGAGATTTAGGTTCTTCGGCGTTGCGAAGGAAGCGTCTTGGCCCCCAATAAACACGGCTAGGGGCAAACCAGGCGGCTTCTTGAATGGTTTGTTGCCGGATTGGGTGTTTTTGGTGAGGCGGGAATACGATGATAGGATCAGTAATATATCAGGAAGTCGGGGTATAATTGGTCAACTGCTTCAACCTGCGTGTATGAAAATAGGCCCTAGCTTAATTGCTTGGGCCTATTTCTTGTTTATATCAGATGATGTCTATCATAGGTCTTAACATTTTCTTCATATACGGGTCACGGAACGGCCACAT
>JAJYAS010000123.1 GCA_021779415.1 Bacillota bacterium | reverse complement strand
AAATCGTCACCATTAAAAACTTCTTGGACAAAACAGCGTATGAAGAGTATGTCAACAGTTTGAAAAAATAGGTGAGAATGTGGATCAACTAACTGTTAGGCAAAAGTTCATCTTGAATAATCTCATGGAGAAAGGTCCTCTAACGATTAGAGGCCTTTCTCAACAAATTGAGGTCAGTGAGAGGACGATATTACGGGAGACCTCTGCTCTGAACGATGGGCTTAAGCACCACAAGGTGCGTATCTCGGAAAGTGGCGGGAGACTCCATATTGACGGGGCAGAGCAAGGTTTAGCTGAAGTGCGAGAGGCTCTCAAAGAAATACCTCATCTCTGGATGCTTAATCAAGAGCAACGTCAAGTGTTGATCACGGCGCAACTCCTTCTGGCGTATGAGCCAATTAAATCTGCTTACTTTAGCCATCAATTTAATGTCGTTGAAGGGACCATCAGTTTTTATCTAGACAAAATTCAAAGCTGGTTGCAAGAAAAAAACCTGACCTTAGTTCGCAAAAGAGGGTACGGTCTAGAAGTTACGGGCTTGGATTGGCATAAGCGCAATGCTTTTGTTGATCTCATCTATAACTACAAACCCCTTAGTGAATTGCTGACATTTCTTTATGAAGACAGCAATGATTATCTGTTATTGGCTTTCTTTAAGGTTACTTTTGGGGAAAAGTTAACCTCCTTGACCAAAGAGTTAATCGAAGAAATTTATGAAAATGTACCTCAAACCAATGATATCAAATTTTTCAGCGCATATATGCACTTATTGCTGGTCATTAAACGCACAGAGAGTCAGACCCCCATTGAACTGCCGACTCAATTGGTTCAGGATATCCTCTCCTCAGAGGAGTTTGGCTTCATGACCCAGGTTCAGGAAATTCTCCACTCCCACGGAATTGACCTGCCAGAGAACGAACGAGCCTATCTGGCAATGCACCTACATGGTGAAAGGAACCTGTTTCAAGATGAAAATGGAGCTAAGGGACTGGGCTTGGAACTTGAAGATCTGATCCGGGAAATGATCTATCTCACCGGAAAAAAACTCAATCAGAAAATCTCTTGTGATGAGACTCTGCTGAGGGGTCTGATCCAGCACATTAATCCAGCGTTATACCGCTTGACAATGGGGCTGGAAGTAAGAAACCCAATCATCCATGAGATCAGGAACTACTATGAGCAACTCTATAACGCGGTTTCTTATGCGTGTCGGCATGTTTTCTCAAAATATAACTTAATGATACCCACCAATGAAGTAGGCTATATTACCATGCATATCGGTGCGGCACTCGAACGCCAGCACAAGAATGAGAAAATAAACAGTATGCTCATCATTTGCCCGAATGGGATGAGTACGGCTAAAATGCTGTATCATAAAATCAAAAACGAGTTTCCCGATTTTGAGACTATTGAGATATGTTCCTTACGGGATATGCATGACAAGCTCAAAAACGGTTATACCATGGTGGTTTCTACGGTTAACATCGGGCATGAAATCGTGCCTGAACTGACAGTAATATCTCCTTTTCTACCGAGAGAAGATATCGAGAAAATAAAAACAACGATTAACCAAGTAGGGAAAGAGGGTTTGCGGCAAAAGGATGTGTCTTTACCCGTGAACGAACCCGATGAAACAGAAAAGGATTTTGACACTGCCAATGCCATGCTCCAGAATTTTCAGCTTAAAAATTTAATGGCCGAAACCTACCAAGATACTATTCAGGACATTGTCATGGAAATACACGCTTCTCATTTGATTGCAGACAAAGGACGCATTCAGTATTTGATCGCAAAACGGGAAGAAAAAGGGAACGTTATTATCCCTGGACGCCATGTAGCTCTCATCCACTTTCGCGCGGAGGAAATTTCTGCACCGTTTGTGGGTGCTTTTCGGCTCAAACACTTTATCAAAACCAAAGGAGTTGGGTACTCTTCTGAAGAAGTCGATACCTTTCTCGTGATGCTAGCTCGCAAAGATGAAAGCAATTACATTCTTGAATTGCTAGGAAAAATCAGCGTTGCCCTAGTAGAGAATGATCTCTTTGCCGAGGTTTTGCGTTTCGGAGATTTGAAAGATATACGCAGTGAATTGGTTGAGATCCTAAACAAGGAGGAAGAGTAGTGAATCAAGAAATATTTAACGAAAGCAATATAGAACTTAACCTAGCTTCCGAATCGAAAAATGCTGCCATCCAAAGAACGGGCGAACTTCTCGGAAAAAATGGGTATGTCCAAAGTGAATACTTGGAAGGAATGCAAAAACGCGAGCAGAGTTTGACGACTTATGTCGGAAATGGTGTGGCCATTCCGCATGGCCTACCGGAATATATTCCGAATATCCTAAAGTCTGGGCTCGTCCTTCTTCAATATCCTGAAGGCGTTGATTTTGGGGAGGGGAATACAGCCTATGTTTTAATTGGAATCGCGGGCAAGGACGATGAACATCTTGAACTTCTCTCGACTATTGCTTTGGTATGTCAGGACGAAGAGAATGTAACTCGGCTCAAACTGGCCACGAGCAAGCAAGAAGTCATGCAAATTCTAGCTGGCGGTGATGCTTAGATGATCAAAACTGTCACATTGAATGCGGCTATCGACAAAACGGTCGAAGTTCAAGATTTTCGCTTGGGGGCTGTTAACCGAATCTCCAAACACCAATTGGATGCCGGAGGGAAAGGAATTAATGTCTCCAAGGTCATTCGGGCTTTAGACGGAGAGAGTATTGCCGTGGGTGTCCTGGCAGGACGGAATGGAGAATTTATTCTTGCAGAAATGGAGCGCAGGGGGATAGCTCATGATTTTCACTTTGTGCAAGGGGAGACTCGTACTAACTTAAAAGTTGTGGATCCAATGAACTCGACTTTCACGGATATCAACGAACCAGGAACCACGATTTCTGAGCAGGACCTTAAGCAACTTGAAGAAATGATATTTAAAGATCTTGGCCCCGACACGAGCTTAGTTCTATCAGGCAGTGTACCCAGTTCAGTTCCCACCTCCATATACAGACAATGGATGGAACGGGCCAAAGCACTTGGTGGAAAAACGTTTTTGGACGCGGATGGCGAGTTGCTTCGCGAAGGACTTAAAGCGAACCCTTTTCTCGTTAAGCCTAATCTTTACGAGTTAGAACACCTTGTTGGACACAAACTTCCTCGCCTTGACGATGTGGCGGAGGCTGCTCGTAAATTGCTGAGACAAGGGGTGGAAGTATTGGTGGTTTCACTGGGCTCAGAGGGTGCACTATTTGCCTATCAGGAGCAGATCATCCATGCTGAAAGTTTAGCCATAGAGGTCAAAAGCACGGTGGGAGCGGGAGATGCAATGGTGGCTGCTTTGACTCTTGTCCCTGAAGGTGAGGATTATTTGACTCGAGCGGTTCGTTGGTCAATAGCAGCCAGCGCGGCGCAAGTAACTACCCCGGGTACTCAGCCGCCGGAATTGAGTAAAGTACTTTCTTATTTGGACCAAGTGCGCTACCATCATCTTGCTTAAGTGAAGAACGATTGTCATGTGAAGCAAATTTAATTGACATCTGGGAGGATATGAATAATGAAAACTAAAGCTGTGCGCTTATATAATGAAAAAGACCTTCGTATGGAAGAGTTTGAACTGCCGGAGATTACGGATGAAGAAATTTTGGTCGAAGTCATCTCGGACAGTGTCTGCATGTCAACCTATAAAGCAGCTATTCTGGGCAAAAAACACAAAAGAGTACCTCAAGATGTGGATGTTCACCCGATTATTGTTGGACATGAGTTTGCCGGGAATATAGTAAAAGTTGGAGAAAAATTAAAGGGGCAGTTTAAGGAAGGAAATAAGTTTGCCCTGCAACCTGCTTTAAATTACAAGGGCAGTATGTGGTCTCCCGGTTATTCGTATCGCTATTTTGGTGGAGATGCCACTTATAATGTGATTCCCCGCGAGGTTATGGAAATTGGCTGTTTCCTCAATTATCAAGGGGAAACTTACTATGAAGCTTCGTTGGCGGAACCGATGTCTTGTATTATTGGAGCCTTCCACGCCAGTTATCACACGAGTATGGGGAGCTATGAACATCGCATGGGGATCGTAGAAGGCGGAAAAATGGCCTTGTTGGCTGCCGCCGGACCGATGGGTTTAGGGGCCATTGACTATGCTCTGCATGCTGAGCGTCGCCCCGCCTTGTTAGTGGTTGCGGATATTGATGAAGACAAAATTGCCCGGGCTCGCACAATTTTTACTGCGGAAGAAGCTAAGGAATGCGGGGTGGAGTTGGTATTTGTCAATACACAAGGGGTGGATGATGTTCCAGCTCACTTACGTGCTTTGACAGGTGACACTGGCTTTGACGATGTCTTTGTTTTTACGCCGGTTAAACCGGTGGTTGAACAGGGGGACAAGATCTTGGGACGCGACGGCTGTCTCAACTTTTTCGCGGGCCCAACGGATACACAATTCGGAGCGGAACTGAACTTGTATAACGTTCATTATGGATCGACCCATATCATGGGGACAACTGGTGGTAATACAGATGATCTGATTGAATCTCTGAAGATGACCGAAGAGAAGAAAATCAATCCTGCTGTGATGGTGACTCACATTGGCGGCTTGGATGCTGTGGCGGAGACTGTTTTAAATTTACCCCATATTCCTGGGGGGAAAAAACTGATTTACACGCATATTAATATGAAGTTAACGGCCATTGAGGATTTTGCGTCGTTGGGCGCCACTGAGCCACACTTTGCACGTTTAGCTGAGATCGTCAGCAACAATAAGGGGTTATGGTGTGCAGAAGCGGAACGTTATCTTCTTGAGAATTGGGGGAATTAGTCATGTTGACTAGAGAATTGACCATTAACAACAAATCGGGACTTCATGCCCGTCCGGCATCTTTGTGGGTACAAACAGCAGGTCGTTTTCATAGTAAAATTAAAATTCAACGTGGGGATTCCATCGTTGATGGCAAAAGTATTTTAGGGATTCTTTCTCTGGGGCTGTCGGCGGGTAGCGTTTTTGAGCTCTCGGCTGAGGGTGAAGATGAAGCAGAAGCCGTGGATGCTTTAGAAAAACTAATGATCGAGCTTGAAAAAGAAGACAAGTAGGCTATTAATTAGAAAGCCCGAGGGATTCTCTATTGAAGGAATCCTCTCGGGCTATTTTTTTTCGATTTAGGCATAGTTCTTAATTAATCTCTTTTGGATCAACCAAAAATCCTTCTCGGGAAAGCGCTTCACAAGCTTCGTTTAATACTTCTTCAGTTGTGGCCTCTATGGTATGAAGATGGAGTCCGCCAGTTAAAGAGGACAGTAAATGAGCGTCATTCTCTGCCATTTGAGCTATGAACTTTTTGACATCAAGACGGCTTTTGAGTTTTAGGGGTCGAAATATTTTGCCATAAACCGAATGTTCAACCCCAACGTCGAGCACACTTACCCCATGATCTACCAAGATATTTAATTCCTTTTCTGTGTCTAACGGAGCATGTTGACTATAGATGATTCTCTGCATACCTTTTGCAAGATTATCTGTAATATAGAGATATCCTTGCGGGGTGGCGATGACTGGTTCCTCTGATGCTCTGAGAAGGGCCATATCTTGAACAATAACCTGACGACTTACACCTGTGAGTTTTGCCAAGGAGGCGGCTTTAATGGGTTCTTTGTGGTTTTTTAATATGTCTAACAAGTATTCCCGACGTTCCCGCCCTGATTGACCTTCTTTTTGTGTCATTGCGTTCACCTACTTTGAGATGATTTTAATACGAAGTTTAAGAAATTGTCAAATTAGTGTCTTGACACATGTATAGTCACCATGATAAAACAAGACAAAGATAAACAAAAATAAACAAAGAAGGACTTGTATTAAAGATTCCTACAAATGGTATCAGGAAAAAGAAAAGGAGCAAGTTATGAAGATTAGTGAACGATTGGAGCAAATGCCCGTCTCAAGATTTCATTATGTTTTACTTATCACGGCTGGTTTAGGTTGGATGTTTGATTCTATGGATACGGGTATCGTGTCTTTCATTCTGCCAGTGTTAATGAAAGAGTGGCATTTAAGTCCGGAACAAGTGGGAAATATCGGGAGCATTGGTCTACTCGGAATGGCGGTTGGAGCAATCATTGCCGGAATGATTGCGGACAGAATTGGCCGTAAGAAAGTTTTTGCCTTTACTCTACTGACTTATAGTATAGCAACTGGATTATGCGGACTTTCTTGGAATCTTACATCTCTGTTGGTTTTCCGCTTTATAGTGGGGTTTGGCCTAGGTGGACAACTTCCTGTTGCAGTCACTCTAGTCAGTGAATTTTCGCCAGTTAAACACAGGGGGAAATTTCTGGTCTTGCTTGAGAGTTTCTGGGCCTTTGGTTGGTTGCTCGCAGCAGTAATTTCCTACATTGTTATTCCAAGGTTCGGTTGGCCGTTTGCGTTCTTTATAGGTTTTCTGCCAGCCCTATATATTTTATTTTTGTGGAGAACGATCCCGGAATCCCCACGTTATCTTGAAAGTAAAGGGCGCATAGCGGAAGCGGAAGCCATCGTGGGTAAAATTGAACGGGAAAGCGGAGTAGCAGCAAACACTAGGGATGGAAATCAAGGGATAAAGGAACATCGCGCAAAGTTGGCTCCCTATGCGGATAAGGCTAAGTTCAAGGAGCTATTTTCTCGTCCTCTTTTACGTCGGACCGTTTTTCTCTGGCTTTTATGGTTTGGAATCGTCTTTTCATATTATGGGATTTTCACATGGCTTCCTTCGCTATTAGCTCTCAAAGGCTTCTCCCTGACTAAGAGTTTTAGCTATGTTATCATCATGACGCTTGCTCAGATTCCCGGTTACTTTAGTGCAGCTTATTTTGTCGATAAAATGGGACGAAAGCCTACTCTTGCACTTTATGTCTTAGGAACGGCGGTAACCGCTTACTTCTTTGGTCAGGGAAGTACGGCTGCGGTCATTCTCACCACGGGATCGCTGATGTCCTTCTTTAATTTAGGGGCCTGGGGGATCATTTACACCTATACCCCTGAACTTTATCCGACCCGTACACGGGCAACGGGTTCTGGCTGGGCAGCTGGCTTCGGGCGTATTGGGGGTATTTTAGCACCCATTGTTGTTGGTAAAATGATTGGGAACTATCATATGGGAACCAAATCAGTTTTTATTCTTTTTGCGCTCGTTTTAGTGGCTGTGGTGTTGAATGTTCTTATTTTAGGAGAAGAGACAAAAGGACAGTCTCTAGAGGAGCTTGCGGCTAAAGTTTAACTCCGTTTTAGACTTACGATAATCGCTTACGTCAAAACCGCTGGGCCAAATGGCTCAGCGGTTTTGCTTATATCAGCTACTTCGGTCTTATTGAAACTTTCTCCATTTATATATAGTATAAAGGTATAATTTGTTTAAAAGGAGGTATCTAAAAAACAATGTTTATAATTGACCCAAAAGCATTACAATATATTAAAAACAAATCTGGATCTGTGGTCATTGAAATCGAGTCACAACCATCCTTAGGGGGCTGAGCTTGTTCCCCCGAAAACGTAACGGGTCGTTACGTTCCGAAGATCTACCTTGGACAGCCACCCACAAATAAAATGCTCCAATTCAAGACTATTGAAATAGACACAATAAAAATGTACTATTTCCCAAGAATTAAAATTGCTGATGGTCATGCAGCAATTTCAATAAAACTTAGAGGACTGTTCATGTTCAAATGGTTAGAGCTTGAAGGAGCCAAGCTGTAAGTACAAGGCATCCATTCGAGTTTTATCAGCCGTAAAAATCCCTAGAAGGCAGTTGCTAACTTCTAGGGATTTTTCCATACTCCTTTTGGTTTGAATCAAGGTTTCGGGCAAGGAGGTTTGTTTAATATTCTGACAACAAAATAGAGGAATATTACAAGTTTTGGCGAAATTGAAGAAGCAGGACTGAATAATGATTCATATTATTCGGTCATCCTACAAACTTTAGGTCTGATATAAGAAATAAGATGTATTGGGAAGGCGGCGGGTTTATGAATTGGAAAACAGTTAAACTTGAGATCATGGAGACTGGGGTGGCGGTGCTAACGCTTAATCGACCCGAGACAATGAATTCTGTCAATGATCAGGTTTGCCTTGATGTTCAGGCTGCTTGCAAGGAGGCATCTGAAAATGATGCCGTTAAGGTTATGATCATTACTGGCGCTGGTAAGGGGTGGTCAAGTGGGGGAGATATTTCTATGTTAGCTTCAATAAAAGACCCTATCAACGCCAAGGAGACTTATGATGCGTCAGGTGAACTTGTA
>JAJYAS010000122.1 GCA_021779415.1 Bacillota bacterium | reverse complement strand
ATCCAGTGCAGCGATGGTCAAATCATTGGTACTCGGACCAGGACTTAAGCTGGCGAAACCCCAGCTCCAGGGCATACCGATGGTTTCAGTGTCCTTTCCATTGACTTTATACGTTTGTAGCCTATCCGTTACTAAGGCCCGAACGGTAATTTTGCCACGAGCAGAAGATACTTCGACCATATCTCCTTCTTTAACCCCAATCTTATTGCCTAAATTTTTACTGATCTCAGCAAAAGGTTCTGGCATGATCTCATTGAGCCATGGAATATTACGCGTAATCCCTCCAGCACAGAAATGTTCAACCACTCCATACGTGGTCAGAACGTGTGGGAACTCTTCTGACTTGCCAATCTTAGTAGATGCAATCAGTGCCACTGGGCTGATTGAAACCTTGGGATGCAAGATGTTTGTCGTTGGGCTTTCCGTCGGCTCGTAGAATTCTGGCAGTGGCCCATCTACGCATAACCCTCCAGGACGGACACCGATCGCTGGTAGACCGTCCGCTGGCGGTTCTACTGGCAATCCACTCATATAATTGGCTGCAAATAGCCGACCTACACCTTCAGGATTCATACGGAAACTTTGCTTCCCTTCGGGAGTATCTGGCCCCTTAGTCTTATCCACAACGTCCGCACCGTCATTTCCTGCCCACACCTTAGCTGTAGGATCCCACCAGACAAGTTTGCGTTTGGCATCGACAGGCTGACCTAATTCATCGCAGGAAGCTCGGTTATAGAGAATACGAACGTTTCCAGGCCAAGCAAAACTCCATTGTTGAAACAGTCCAAGTCCTGAGGGGTCGTCATTCTTACGACGAGCAGCTAGGTTCCCATTCCCCGTCACGCCAGCATAAATCCAACAGCCTGTAGAAGCTGTACCAACTGGTGCTTTAAGATAATCTCCTATTGACGGAAGGAGCTTACCGGTAGTCTCGTCATACCCACTTAGCTCCTGAAGCACTTTCAAAGCGCTTGCCTCCTCACCATAGTCCCAACGGGCCTTCAAGATCGGAGCATCCTTAACATCTGTACTCCCTAAATATAATTTACGAATTTTCTTAAAGAGGAGGTCCATCAACTCAAGGTCCGGTTTCGATTCCCCGAGTGGCTTAAGCGCAGCGTCTTTCCACTGAATCCAGCGCGAAGAATTCGACATGGTGCCCGCCTTCTCATAGACGAAAGCAGCAGGGAACATGATGACTTCGGTCTTAATATCTCCTGTTTTCACCCCTGGTTCACGCCAGAACTGTGCAGTTTCAATCTCGAATAGGTCCGAAACGACCAACATATCGAGTTTGGCTAAAGCAGAACGGACGCGCTGTCGGTCGGGCTGAGATACTAGAGAATTCGATCCAACGTTAAATAGAAGCTTAACCTGTCCTTTTTCCATCAGATCAAAGAGCTTTACGAACGTTCCATTCACTGTGGGATTGGTCTTCGGCAAGTAGCTATATCCGTAGTCATTCTCCTTAGTGGCGTTTTCGCCAAACCATGCTTTTAGAAGGGCAACCATATGTTTTTCATAAAATGACCCATTACGCACAAGAAAATCGCGCAAGGTCTGATCCGCATTGATGGGATATGGGAGATATCCTGGCAAGTTGCTAACAAGGTTGGCCATATCCGTTGAACCCTGAACATTCGGCTCTCCGCGCAGGGCATTGATACCACCGCCGGCTTTACCGATATTACCTAATAACAATTGAATGATGGCATAGGCGCGAATTCCTTGAGTACCTGTAGTGTGTTGAGTCATTCCCAGTGCATAAAGAATGGTTCCCGGTTTCCCTTTGCAGAAAGTGTCTGCAATTTCCTTAATTTTAGCGGCAGGAATTCCGGAGATTTTTTCGGCTGTTTCGAAAGTATATCTAGAGTAGTGGGCTTTCAGCTTAGCAAATACACTATCTTGATCCTCTAAACTTTCAGCTTTAAGAGGTTTTTTATCCGGACCAAGTTGGTAACCCCAGCTCGTGACAGCATACTTTCTTGTTTTGTCATCATAACCGGAGAAGAGGCCTTCTTCTGATTTGTAATCTTTACTGACCTTAATGAGAGCATTTGTATAATTTAAAACATACTTCGCATCGTACAATTTATTTTCTATAATATAATTAATAATAGCACCGAGATATGCAATATCTGTTCCCGGACGAATTTGGGCGAAGAGATCAGCTTTTGATGCTGTCCGTGTAAAGCGTGGGTCGACAACGATCATTTTTGCGCCTTTTTCTTTGGCTCGATTAATCCACTTCATTGCAATTGGATGATTTTCTGCACAGTTACTTCCTGCAATTAAAAAGACTTCAGCATTTTGCAAATCAGACCAAGAATTCGTCATTGCACCGCGACCAAATGAAGGTGACAAACTTGCCACCGTGGGTGCGTGTCATATCCGGGCCTGATGTTCATTGTATGGAGTACCGATTACCCGACAGAATTTCGATATCAGGTAAGATTCTTCGTTGTCAACTTCAGCAGAACCAAAGAAGGCGATTCCTTCAGCACGGTTCACCGTGAGCATTTCCTTTAGCCCCGTTTTGGCGTTGACAATTTCATCAGCGGCTTTCCAACTTGCATCCCTGACTTCTTTGGTTTTCTTGGCAACGATGTTTAGTGCGTCTTCCCAAGAAATATCTTCCCAATGATCAGCCCCCGGAGCCCGACGTCTTGGTTTGGTCACACGATCCGGTGAATTTGCTACACTAAGTAAACTAGCAGCCTTTGGGCAAAGAGTCCCCTCATTGGTTGGATGATCTGGATCGCCCTCCAGGTGAATCAGCTTACCCTCTTTGACATACAAAAGCATCCCACATCCACCTGCGCAGAAGTGGCAGATACTCGGCATCTTTTTGGTTCCCTCCAGTTTCAAGGCATACCCTTTGGCCTCCGCAACGGCAGGATCAAATCCCAAGCCAGTGGCAAAAGCGGCGATGGAAAGCCCTGAAAGTTTTAGGAAACCACGACGAGAAACATCCATCTCTTTTTCCTCCCCCAAAATGTTCTCTAAAACATACCTATGACACTTGGAAATTATTTACTACTTCTTGTTCAAGGCATGCTTTAAAAGTACCCGGATTTGTGTGATTCCGATGATTGTCCTATAATTCACAATCTCGGAATATTCCGAAAATTACTCCCATCTTAGCTTATCTACCTTTCTCCATCTTGTCACCATTATGATCATTAAGTAAATAAAGAAACTTCAATATACATAAGTAAAAACCTCCTATATGGGAGGTTTTTACTTATGTATAGCAACATATTAGCCCATTTTATTGACACTTAGATCGTTTACTGACTGAAATAGTTTTACTGGCCTCCCTACTGTTCCGTATTTTAACTCTGTTGTCAAAACTCCAGTTTGCTCCAGGAAATCTAAATATCTACGAACTGTCACCCTAGTAAGATTTACTCCTTCAGCGACATTTTCAGCCGAAACAGGAATGTCTGTCTCGCGCAAAAAGGAGATGATTTGCTTTAAGGTAAGCTGATTCAGCCCTTTCGGCAAGACATGTCCTCCAGTGTAGTAAATATTACTCGAACTATCATTTCCAGCATTCGAGGATTTCATCAGACTACTCTTGCTCAAAATTTCGTTTTCCTCAACAATCTGTTCATCAACAAGAAATCCGCAGTTCTCTTTTTGCTCTCTTGGCGCAGTCGCTTTGCTCATTTCGTCAGCTATATTCCCTAGTCGCTCAACCATTTGGTTAAAAGCAACCGCCAAATCTCCAATTTCTTTAGGCCCGGTAACATTGACTTTTTCAGTCCTATGGCCAGTTGCGACATCACGCGTTCCTAGCGTAATATCATGGAGTGGGCGGATGATGACTTTCTGGATAAAAAACCAAGTCAATAAAATAACGATCAGAGTCAGTCCTAAGCCTAGCAAAGACATACGGATTAACGAATTAACAATGAACAACTGCGCATAACTTTTTGAAATTCCAACGTAAAAAATCCCTATTATATCCCCCTGTGCATTACGAATTGGCTCATAGGCCGTTTGGAAAAGTTGTCCTACTACATTCGCTTCACCAAGGTAAATCTGACCATTCTTTAAGACGGTCAGGGCAACTAGATCCGATACCTTTGTTCCGATCGCCCGTTCTCCATCTTCACTGCGTACAGTGGTGGCAACGCGGGTATCTCCCAGAAATAGAGTCACTGTATCGCCCGTTAATTCAGCTAAATGATCCACAAGTTCCGTGCGATTTGAAATTTGAGTTTGCCCTTTGTAAAGTGTTCCCTCTTCTACATGCCAAGGACCTGGAGCGCTGAGTTGAATGATTTCCATACAAGTTCCTAAATCCGTTTTTGCTTTAACGATGGCTGCATCCACCGCCCGTATGCGCATATACCATCCGAATACAAAAATAAAAACCGCTGCTAAAACCACCAGCGAACCAATCATCAACAAAAGAATTTGATGTTTAAGTGAACTCAACAAAAGCCCTCCTTTGAGTTACCTTATCTCTATTTAATTCGCGATAGATTATAAATAACCTGCTATTTTCAGAAAAGTATATTTTTAAAATCCCATTCTTTCCTAGAAGGATTTGACAGACTCCGCGTGGAATTCTGTAAGAAAGAGGCTAGATAAGGGAGGGTGCTAAATACATGTCTTTGTTTCGAGTGCTCTATGAAATTCTAAAACAAAACGGCTGGGAATTTGATTTTGACAATAAGAATGAAATCATTAAACTTGAGGTTCGTGGCGTTAACACGAATTTCCGTTCTTTCCTCCTTGTTGATGAAGAGCAAGAATCCTTACTTTGCAACACGCATATTAATCAAAAGATCCCCCACTCCAAACGTCTAGAAGTATGTGATTTCATGAGCCGAGTAAACTATGAACTCGCTAACGGCAACTTTGAAATGGATATGGATAATGGTGAAATTAGGTATCGCACATTCCTTGATCTAGCTGATGCGGAACCCTCTAAAGACCAGGTTCTTAATATCGTTTGGAACGGTGTCCTAGGATTTGATACGTATTATCCTGGGTTAATGAGACTCGTTTACGGCAACTGCAGCGCAGAAGAAGCCGCAGCTTTTTGTTCAGAAGAAGATCAATAAAGAGGAGTGGCAGTATATGCCACTCCTCTAATTTCTCATGTAAGCTATTGTAGTTTAACAGTCTATCCTTTCATGGGTACAATATAAATTAGTATCATAATGAAATGCACAATACTTCCCGCCGCAATAAACAAATGGAATATTTCATGAAATCCAAAGCGTTTCGGGAAAAAATCAAAGATTTTGGTAGCGTAAATAATGGCGCCTATTGTATATACTACGCCACCTACAGCCATGAGAATAATCGCTCCCATTTGTAAATGTTTAATAAGTTGTAAGAACGGGACTAACGCAATCCAGCCAAGGGAGACATAAAAAGCGGACGATACATAACGTGGAGCATGAATAAACCACAGCTTCAACGCCATTCCTATGATGGCTAAGGTCCAAACAGCAATAAGCATCGTCCAGCGCCATGCCCCATCTAGTCCATAGTAAAAAACTGGGGTATAGGAACCCGCAATTAAAAAGTAGATAGCAATATGATCAACCTTTTTAAGGATAAGTTCTTTCTGAGGTGTGGTCCGAACCCAATGATAGACTGAGCTTGCCCCATAAAGAGCGATCATACTAAGCCCATAGATTGTCATGGTAATAAGTTTGGAAATATCGTTTTTACTCATAAGAATAAGAAATACCAACCCCACAATCGCTGCCACAAACGGTACAAAATGAGTCAAAGTATTAACCGGTTCCTTCATCTTCAAGTTCCTGAAGCCTCCTATTAATCTCTTAAACGTACCCTTATTAAACATAAACTTATTTTATCCCTTGAGCCTGGTAAAATCAACCTTCATTCATACTGATGTTAAAGCAGATTTTTGTCCTTAACCTCTAGTCATCCAGAAAAGGAAAGCACTCTATGTTGTAGCAATAATTACCTGAGTAAGAAAATCGTTAACACACATAATAAGAATGTTCCAGTACACAAACACAATTTTAAAGGAGGGCACCTATCATGGCAGGAGAAAGAAACACTAATACACCCGCAGCTCAAGGAGCTTCACAACAATTGGACCAATTTAAGTATGAAGTAGCAAATGAAATGGGCCTTCAACTTGGAGGCGATCGCACAAGTCGTGAAAATGGATCTGTTGGCGGTCAAATGACCAAACGCATGATTCAATTCGCAGAGGAACATCTCAAGGGTGGAACCCGCATCTAACGTTACCCCAAGTTGTAAAAAGGGTAACGGGATTTCAAGTAAGAGGGATACGCAAGTATCCCTCTTATAATATTGTTTTAATATAGTGTCTTATAATTAAAGGTTTATTCATCACCCATAACCTTGCCCTTTTCCTCTTCTAGCTTTTCTTCTGAATCCAGAAGCACCTGAAATGGAGGAACAACCCAACGATTCACCAAATAGGCCACAACAATCCCTAAGGCCGTATCAATGATGCGATTAACTGCATAATCAAGAGGCTTTCCAGTTAGATTCACGGTAATAGCGATAAAAACAATGCTTGCTATACTCATTGCTTCAGGCCATTTCATATACTTGAGAATCATCATAGTTGCAATGAGACCCAGACCTGTCCACCATGGATTATGTACTGCGACGAGCGCAAAGGCATAGCCCGTTATGGCACCTACGATCGTTCCCTGCATGCGATGAATTCCAGCCTTCAAGGAACCCTCTATCGTGGCTTGCATGGCGATGACACTGGCAATAGCACTGTAAAACGGATATTCAAAGTTTAGTAATTGAGCAATCCACAGACATAAGGCAACCGCAAGTCCTGTCTTGATAATTCTCCAACCGACCATCTGCTCTCCTCGCTTACACATAAAATCTAGAGGTTTTCCGAAAACAAGTATTGTTTTCATCAGTCCGCAAGCCATTTTATCATATTAGCTTAAGTATACAAATAGCGGAAGAATATGAAAATAGGAGCGTTTCGCTCCTATTTAATAGTACCCTCTGTTTCTTCAAGGTGTTTCTTCTTGGATGCCAAATGTGCTTTGACATCCTTAAGTTGATGCGGAGTAAGTTCCTCAGCATTTTCCGCTAAAAATTCTTCATTTTTGTGGATATTACGAATTGTTAACTCAAGTTTTTTTAACTCTTCACGCTTATCTTTATTACCATCATTTCTGGGCAAGCTCATCACCTCAGGGATAGTTTATCCAAAGACGACATATTCATTCTGCCGAGAACTGCCCGTCAACACAAAAAGAACCGTTTGAACGGTTCTTTTTGTTAAATACTTATTCCACCACTGTATAACCTGCATCTGTGACCGCTTTGACGAGATTTGCGCGCTCAGCATCTCCCATTACAACAGCTTCTTTGGCAGCAAGATCGACTTTAACGCTTTCAACGCCACTTACTCCTTGCAATGCTTTTTCGGTTCTCATCTTGCAATGGTTACAAGTCATGCCCTCAATTTTCAATATAGTTTGGCTCATGTTCTCACCCCCTTCATCAATAGTAATTAATTTTATATATCCTTCCTCTCAAGGAGCATGTTGCAACCTCAGAGAAAACTAAACAAATTATACATATACTACTTGGAGCAACACGACAACGGTCTAATCCACCAACTTTTTGTCATATCTTCTCAACAGGAGCGAACTTGTCACTACGGATACAGACGAGAAGGCCATGGCTAGTCCTGCCCACTCAGGAGGTAAAAGTTGCCCAGTAAGAGGATACAGGATTCCGGCTGCAATCGGGATACCGATCGTATTATAAATCAAAGCCCAGAATAGGTTTTGTTTTATTTTAGCAAGCGTCTTTTTCCCTAAGCGTATTGCTCGCTCAACATCCATAAGGTCATTGCGAACTAAAACAACGTCTCCAGTTTCCTTAGCCACATCAGTTCCTGAACCAATGGCAATTCCAACATCAGATTGGGCTAAAGCTGGTGCGTCATTAATTCCATCCCCAACCATTGAGACTTTAAAGCCTTGCTCTTGATACTTTTTAATAATATTTATCTTATCCTGTGGTAAGACTTCAGCCATCACCTCATCAATTCCGACCTGCTCTCCCACCATCTGAGCGACTTTTTTATTGTCCCCTGTGATCATGAAGGTTTTTAGCCCTAACTTATGCAATCGATCAATGGCCTCTTTGGTACTCTCTTTAACCACATCTGCCAGGGCGATAAGTCCAATCACTCGACCCCCTAAGGCTATAAAGCTGGTAGTTTTCCCCGCTTCAGCCAAGCGATGAAAGTCTTT
>JAJYAS010000121.1 GCA_021779415.1 Bacillota bacterium | reverse complement strand
GTATAGGAAAAAAGATGGAGAAGTGGGTTGGGTTGGTAACCAGAAAGCATACAATGTGTCGTAATAAGGAATATGAGAGGATAAGTGAGTATGGACAAATGGATTATCGAAAGCTTAAAAGAAAAGTTGCCAGTTGTTCCTGGCATTAATGGCAAAGAAGAATACTTTAATTCTGCAGTATTAGTGCTCCTTATGCTGATCAACGAAGAATATCATTTTGTCTTTCAAAAGAGAGCTGCCATGATAAGACAGGCGGGAGAGATTTGCTTTCCCGGTGGTAAATTTGATCCTGGTCAAGACGCTGATTTTCGAGAGACCGCCCTCAGAGAAACGACAGAAGAGTTAGGAGTTCCTTCAGAGAAGATAAGAATGATTGGCACGCTTGATACTGTTTTCTCGAACATGGGGGCTACTGTAGATGCATTCTTAGGAATCCTTGAAGTTGATAGCTTAGATGATTTGCGGATAAGTACGGATGAAGTTGAAAAGGTCTTTACAATTCCAGTTTCATATTTTGAGGACACTGAACCAGAAACTTATAGGGTGAATATTGTTGTACAGCCTTCATATATCAATGAAGATGGAGAAAAAGTTGTGACTTTTCCAGTGGAAGAATTAGGATTACCGGAGCGATATACTAGACCGTGGGGAAATATTCTGAGTAATATTTATGTATATAGAGTTGCAGAAGTTGCGATTTGGGGAATAACCGCGAGATTAATAAAAGATGTTATTGCAAGAATAAAGAGCTTATAACTAAAAGAGTGTCAGCAAGTGAGAATGTGGAATATTATACCATTAACCCGTGAGAGGGAGGGTAAATGGTATGGAGGAATACAAAAGAGTTGAAGATATGAACTATTTTGAACTGCTGGCTTGGCTGGGCATAGGTAGTTCGCATCCAGGGGGGTTCCCTGCTACCAAACAGAACTTGGATGTCATACGAGTAAGACCCGAAGAGTATGTTCTTGACGCTGGTTGTGGTAGCGGTCTTACCGCTTGTCATTTGGCCAAGATGATGGGCTGCAAAATCATGGGAATCGATATTAATCCGCAAATGGTAGAAAAAGCAATCTTAAGGGCGGAAAAAGAGGGAGTTTCTCATCTAGTGGAGTTTAGGGTAGCCGATGTGTATGCTCTTCCCTTCGCCAAAGACAGCTTTGATTTAGTAATCGCTGAATCTGTAACGGTATTTTTAGATAAAGTTAAAGTATACAGAGAGTTCTTTCGTGTGCTAAAGCCCGAGGGTAGAATTGCAGACCTAGAAATGGCTCTGCTCAGAGATCTGCCCGCTAATCTTAGAAAACAGTTGGAGGAATGTTTTGGTTCTGGCACGAATCCATTGCCTTTTCAAGAATGGCTCGATGCCTTAACACAAGCGGGATTTCAGGATGTTGACATCAAAAATGCTCAACCTTTCAGAAATAGAGGAAATATAATTATAAATGAACTCAAAAAGGATTGGCTTCTGATCAGGGGTCTTACGGAAAAAGTCTCTAGACAACCTGGCTTAGTGCCTCGACTGCAAAAAAATGCTGCGTTCATGAAGAGATACCAGAGTTATTTTGGATTTGGCCTTGTCTATGGGAGAAAACCAACTCCTCCCCAAAGAATGGGTTTCATAGAGCGAGTGCGCATGCTAATATTTCGGAAGAGTATTTGACTTTGGTTCTGCGTAAATTAAAATTTCTTTTATAATACAGGAGGAGTATACTGGATTTCGGCGAATCGTGATATTGCAATAAGGACATGCGTGCCTAAAAAAGGGGTGATTGAATTGCCTTGGTGTTCGAAATGCAAATCTGAACCAATAGGGAAATGGGTATTCCTAATCGGGTGTATTGATGATCAAGAAGCAAGTATGATTGAGTCCTTTTTAACGAGTGAAAATATTTTAGTGTTAAGAAAATATGGTGGCGCTGGTGAGTATCTGAAAATTACCTGTGGTATGCCAAAACTTGGCGTCGATTTATATGTAAAGGATAATCAACTCGAGGAGGCAAAGGAGATCCTAGGCGAAGTGGGGGCTATGAATAAGGCAGATAGTAACGGGGATGAGAGCTCAATCATAAGTTCGGGGGGCACATGGAGTAAAGGCAAGAAAAGGCTGTTTCTTATTTCAATTCTTGCATTAATTTTTATCATAGGTTCCTTAATAGGAACATTATTTTCCACAATAACGGACATCATTTCATAATTATCCTTCTGAACTATCCGGTAATTACATCGAGTGTTTCAGCCGTTATACTATTATGCCCAAGAGGCCCTGATTAGAGGATCCTCTCGGGCTGTTTTCGTTTCTTTCTTTATGAAATGAAATCACCGCCGACTTTTATCGGTACTCCTGAGTTTTGGCGAGACAGGAAATCAGCTCGTTCTAGGATTCGTTCCCGCGACGGCGGGATTAGGTTCTGCAAGGGATAAGCTATTCCTAGGTTTCGGTAGGTTTCCATGCCAAGGCGATGGTAGGGCAACAGCTCTATTTCTTTTATTATTTTCAAGGAATTGCAGAATTTAGCAGTGGCAGATAGGTTGGAATTAGAATCATTGACACCTGGAATCAAAGGGATACGCACGATGATCTCCAAAGGGTAGATGGTTTGATCGATTCTTCGAAGGTTTGCGAGGATAAGTGAGTTATCAGGGCCAACCCACTGTTTATGGAACTCAGGATCCATTTGTTTGAGATCAACATAGAGCACATTGAGCCAAGGTAGGACTAATTTAATGTTTTCGTAGGGAGCGTGTAGGCTGGTCTCGAGCGCTGTGTGAATTCCAAGTTTACTGCACTCTTTCAGAACTTCCGGGACAAAATCGGGTTGGTTTAAGGGCTCGCCGCCACTGATAGTCACGCCACCGCCCGAGTGAAAAAAGAAAATCTCATCCTTGCAGATTTCCCGAACTACTTCTCGCACGGACATAATACTTCCGTATTTCTTGACTGCGTTCTGCGGACATTTCGAAACGCAGACAAAGCAAGCCTTGCATTTGTCTACGTCGTTGAGTATTTTCAAGCCATCGTCTGATAGTGCAAGAGCCCCTTCAGGACAGGAACGCACACATATTCCGCACCTTATGCAACGGTCGAGAACATATCCCTTTTCGGGATCGGTTCGTTGTGACTCCGGAGTCGAACACCAGCGACATCTAAGCGGACACCCCTTAAGGAATAGTACGGTTCGGAGTCCTTGTCCGTCGTGGATGGATGTTCTCTCGATTCTCAGTATGGAACCCATCAAGTGACTGTGATTCATTTATGCTCACCCACAGAAATGCCGTGTTGTACTGTGCGTCCTATGATCTCGTCCTGCACGTCTTTCCCAAGTTCCACAAAGTAAGCGGTATAACCGGCCACTCGAACTAAGAGCCCTTTGTACTCCTCCGGATTCTTTTGCGCACGGATTAATTTTTCCTGATCGATGACGTTGAATTGAACATGATAGACCCCAAGGCTGCACATGCTCTTCAGCAGAGCCATCATCTGGGTTATGCCGTTTTCAGAGGACAGCATTTCTGGTTCCACTTTCATGTTCAGCAGAGTTCCCTGAACAAACCTAGCATGGGGAATATTTGCCACGGACTTCAGTACTGAACTGGGACCATTGAAGTCTGTCCCTCCACTTGGACTGACGCCATCTGCCAGTGGCTTCCAGGCATGGCGGCCGGATGGGAGGGCGCCTACCTCAAGCCCAAATGGTGTATTACCGGACACAGGGAGAATCCCAGGGGTCATGCACCCGAATTTACTACTGTATTTTTCGATCTCGTCCGCGATAAAGGTAAACATATCTCCCGCAACATCATCTGCGATCGGGTCGTCGTTGCCGTACTTAGGTGCCTCAAGGCAAAGCTTGTGAATCTCCTCGCACCCCTGGAAATTGTGTTCTAGAGCGTCCAAAAGCTCAGTCATGCTCGCTTGTTTCGTCTCGTAGACAATATGTTGCACCGCAGTAATGCTGTTGATCAAATCTGCAACCCCGATCAGAATAATCCCGTTTCCAACGTTATATTTTGCTCCACCCCAGGCGTAGTCCGCTCCCTTCTCTATACATTCTTTGAAGGTGAACGAAAGTGCAGGAGACGGTCGATTCATGCAGATTTCGTCAATCACATGGCTCCCTTTAACAACGGCGCGAGTCACATATTTGATTTGCTTCTTAACAGCCGAAAGAAAATCTTCGAAGGTTTTAAATTCGACGGGGCTTCCCGTTCGTGTGGATATGTAGTGACCACTTTTCCTATTCTTTCCGTCCAAGAGTGCAAACTCAATGATGCTGCCGAGATTGATGTCCGCAAGTGCGGTGTACTGACGCAACCGTCCCTCTAAGTTGGTCTCAACGCAGCCGCACGGATTCCAATTGAAAGCCTCTTTCAGAGGAATTCCCTTGTTCATGAGCATCTTGATTCCGATATCGTCGTTGTGAAACGCGGGAAATCCCGTACCGAGACGGATTAACTCGACTATTTTTCTCAGAAAGGAGTTGGGATTTTTGGCTAGGCTATAGCGAACCGACAGAGAGGGTTGATAGAGCTGGACATCCATAGTTGCTTTAAGTATCATGTAGGAAAGGTCATTGACGGCATTCCTCCCCGTGTCATCGACCCCTCCGACGCAAACGTTTTGAAACATTGGATAACCTGCTGCGAACTCTGCGGTGACGGCATCCTGAAAAAGGCAGGGTTCACTGAACTTGACCCAAAGACAGTCGAGAAGCTCCTGTGCCTCGTCAGGTGTAATGTGCCCTGCTTCAAGGTCGGTCTTGTAATAAGGCCAGAGATACTGATCCATGCGTCCGGGGTTATAGCTTGCAGCGTTTTGTTCCATAAAGATTGAGATCTGATAGAAATAAAACGACTGCAATGCTTCCCGAAACGTCCGCGCAGGATGGGCGGGAACATGATGACAAATTTCGGCGATCTCTAGAAGTTCTTTTTTCCTCTGTGCTTCATTCTCTAGGGCTGCTAACTGTTCCGCCTGAAGGGCATAGCGCTCTCCTAAGGACATCATCCCTTCGCCAACAATCATAAGGGATTTCAGATAGTAATCTTTCTCATAATCACCTGGTACGGTGATATCGAGTTTGGCCCTCCTTTTTTTAACTACGTTTAGGATTCCCAAAACTCCTTCACGAATCAGCCATTCGTATCCAGCTGTTGTTTCTCCCCAGCCACGAACGGCTTTGCGATCTATATATATTACCCCGTTATCTCGAAGTTCACGAGTGTCATCGGGAATTTGGACTAGCCACTCCTCATACGTGGATTTTCCTTTCCAGAAGGGTCGAATTTCATCTTCGAAAATTTTCCGGTCCTCAGGCTTCAGATAGAATGGATCGTAGCGGCGTTCGTTGATCGTC
The DNA here is from genome assembly GCA_021779415.1 of Bacillota bacterium. Next base: position 2,946 of record JAJYAS010000121.1, on the reverse strand, counting down.
TCTAGTTCGTTATTCAGCACCGACCAGCAGGTATCTGCGCACAAAATACCAGCTCGCATCTTGCTTCCAGGATTGCCCACGATGAGCTCGTCGTTCCAGATTGTGACGGTCTTTTCTTGACACTGTCTGCGGAAAGCTTTGGCTTTGCGAACGACCAGCGGCTCACCTTCTGCCTCCAGGAAACCCTCAGTAAGAAGTCTAGCATTCTCAAGATCCATCTCCGGCCGGGTTCCAAGCACTCGACTTTTCAGACGATTCACGCGCTCTAGGTATTTCGGTTCTAGTGCTGTTTGGAACATATCAATTCCTCCATCCGAACATTCAAACTCTCGTGCGCCTCGGTTCAGGAGCCCATATAGTTGGTCCTGAAATCCTTATAACACTCCAGTATATATTTGTCAATTGGGTGCTGCTGAAAAATCAAGCAGTGTAAACTTAATTTCCGTCTAAAAGAGAGAGGAATGAATCAAAGCATGGTTATAAAAACGCAACAGCTAATTGATACTAAAATGAACGATTTTAAATTAAGATTTGCAGAACCAAAAGATGCGGCACTTATTTTGGGGTTTATTAAGGAATTGGCTGAGTATGAAAGGATGTCAAAGGACGTTGTGGCAACGGAAGAAGTTTTGAAAGAATCTTTGTTTAAAAGAAGAATGGCTGAGGTTATTATTGGGGAATATAAAGATAAGCCGGTAAGCTTTACCTTGTTCTTTCATAACTTTTCTACGTTTTTAGGTCGACCAGGTCTCTATTTAGAGGATTTATATGTTAAACCTGAAATGAGAGGAAAGGGGATTGGTAAGATTATACTATCGTTTCTTGCCAAATTAGCAATTGATAGGAAATGCGGGAGGTTAGAATGGTCTTGTTTAGACTGGAACGAACCCTCGGTGAAGTTTTATAGACAGATGGGAGCGACCCCCATGGATGATTGGACTGTGTATAGGGTAGCTGATGAAACATTAGATACATTGGCAAGAAACTTTGGTAAGTAGCATCATTGGGGTTTAGATATTCCGGACAAAAGAAAGAGGTGGCCTGCTATCACATGCAAGGCCACCCCTTTTTTACTTCATCATTCCTACCGCCAGCGTCCCTCATTTTCCATGTTAGATTACACAATGGTAACCAAATATTGGAACAATATAAATTGTTAAAATTGTCAGTAAAATGTGGTGTCAGGATTGGTTTTCTTTAAATTGTAAAATTGGTTGGCCTGGCTTAAGATGAATTTAACAAAACAAAGGAGGTATGGATATGTCGGCAAATGTAAATTCTCTAGTCACCGGTGGCACAACAAAAGCTAAGATCCAGAAGTTCGGCGGCTTCATGGCAGGGATGGTCATCCCCAATATGGGTGCCATTCTTGCCTGGGGCTTGATCACGGCGTTTGTTATTCCCACAGGTTGGACCCCCAATGCTTATTTAGCAAAATTGGTTGGACCGATGATTACCTATTTACTCCCCCTGCTTATTGGTTATACGGGCGGGAGTCTGGTCTACAAACAACGTGGTGGAGTAATCGGTGCCATTGCAACTGCCGGAGTTGTTGTAGGGGCCTCAGTTCCAATGTTTCTAGGAGGCATGATCATGGGGCCCTTCGGCGGTTGGGTTATCAAGAAATTCGACCAGCTGATCGAAGGTAAAGTGCCCACTGGCTTTGAAATGTTGGTCAGTAACTTTTCTGCTGGAATTTTAGGCGCTCTGCTGGCAATTCTCGCCTATACTGTGATTGAACCCGTAGTACAAGGTTTTTCGACCGTGTTGGGTAATTTGGCCGTGGCTGTCACCAATGCTGGTCTCTTGCCCTTAATTGCTATCTTTATTGAACCAGGTAAGATATTATTTTTAAATAACGCTATCAATCATGGTGTTTTAGCACCTTTAGGAATCCAGCAGGTTACTCAAGCTGGAAAGTCCATCTTCTTCCTCCTAGAATCAGATCCCGGGCCTGGCTTGGGAATTTTACTCGCTTTTTGGGTCTATGGAAAAGGAGCGATCAAGCAATCTGCTCCAGGTGCAATTATCATTCAATTCTTGGGTGGAATTCACGAAGTCTATTTTCCTTATGTTCTGATGAAGCCTTTCCTCTTGTTAGCTGTCATTGGCGGAGGGATTGCTGCAGATTTAACCTTTGTCATTACTAAGGCCGGTTTAGTGGCGACTCCTTCCCCAGGTAGTATCTTCGCTGAAATGGCGATGGCTCCTAAAGGTGGCTTTCTGTCAGTTATCTTGGGTATAGCTGTCGGGGCTCTGGTCTCCTTCTTGATCGCCTCTGTCATTTTAAAACGCGATAAAACTGAGATTAGCAGTGAAGAGCTTGCCGGAGCTCAACAGATGGTTACTCTAATGAAATCCGAGAGTAAAGGACAAAAATCGAATCAAATGCCTAAACTGATCATCTTTGCCTGTGAAGCAGGTATGGGTTCATCAGCAATGGGAGAATCTATCCTCAAAAAGAGTCTCAAAGATGCGGGCTTGAATATTGAAGTGCGCCATTCAGCTGTAAACCAAATTCCTTCGGACGTCGATGTTGTTTTTACCCAGGAAGGCTTGGCGGAGCGCGCAGCGCAAGTTGTACCTAAGGCGCAAATCGTCACCATTAAAAACTTCTTGGACAAAACAGCGTATGAAGAGTATGTCAACAGTTTAAGAAAATAGGTTGTGAGAATGTGGATCAACTAACTGTTCGGCAAAAGTTCATCTTAAATAATCTTATGGAGAAAGGTCCTCTAACCATTAAGGGCCTTTCTCAACAAATTGAGGTCAGTGAGAGGACGATCCTGCGGGAGGCATCTGCTCTGAACGATGGGCTTAGGCAATACAAGGTGCGTATCTCGGAAAGTGGCGGGAGGCTCCATATTGACGGGGCAGAGCAAGGTTTAGCTGAAGTGAGAGAGGCACTCAAAGAAATTCCTCATCTCTGGATGCTGAACCAGGAGC
>JAJYAS010000120.1 GCA_021779415.1 Bacillota bacterium | reverse complement strand
GAAATAATCAGACTGAGCCGGTTGTATGCTACCGAGTCCCGGCCCTCCCCGTTGCATGTTAACAATGACACACGGAAGCTCCGCCCCTGCAATGTAAGTAATTCCTTCCTGTTTAAGACTGATACCAGGACTCGACGAAGAGGTCATAACCCGTGCACCACTCCCAGCGGCTCCATAAACCATGTTGATGGCAGCAATCTCAGACTCTGCTTGAAGAAATACCCCTCCGACTTCTGGAAGACGCTTCGCCAAATAATGCGGAATTTCATTTTGTGGGGTAATGGGATAACCAAAAAAATACCGACAACCAGCACGAATCGCCGCTTCTCCTAAGGCCTCGTTTCCTTTCATAAGTACCCTAGTCATTGCTAGTTCTCCTCCTTCCGCACCGTAATCACAACATCTGGACACATTCTGGCACAAAAGCCACAAGAAATACACTTTTCTTGTTCAATCACAGTGGCAGGGTGAAAGCCCATCGCATTCATATGATCCGCCATGATAACGATATGTTTAGGGCAAGCATCTGTACAGAGCTCACATCCTTTACAGCGATCTTCATCAAACTCAACCTTTAGCATCTAAGTCCCTCCTCTTATGTGGCCCCTTCTTCAATTTCCCATGGAGGAAGAAGGAAATTCTTCACTTTCTGGATCGGCCCTTCAACTTCAGAAACGAGTTGGTCCGCATACTTTTCCGTGAGAGCGGTAAAAGAGATGGGCAATCCTAAGGTTTTAGCTAACTCTTTTACTAAGGGTAATCCCAGTCGCAGATCCACTAGCAATGTTCTCTGACCAAGATTAGGGTTACTAATGATTCCGTTTACTTCTAAGCGAGAAGCACTTTCGATATCCTGAAGCATCTTCCTTACCTTAGAACTATCGTTCGTGAAAGGACGATAAGGGTTTAATACTAAAAACATTTCATATCCTTGACTTCTAATCAGCTGAGCAAAGGCTCCCAAGGCTGTAGCCCCCATTGGATCCCCACCGACATCGACTAAAATCTTCCCTTGAGCACTGGTTATCGCACCAAGAACGTTAGGACTGATCACCGGGAGATCCGCATTTTCGAGTTCTCCCCCAGGAGTGATTAAGTTTATTCCACCCTCTATTAAGAAGTGACGAGCTTCCCTGGACCGAAAATACGGTTTGACAATATCTAAATCCACAACATGAACAACTTCACCCTGCGCTGCATACGCCAACGCCCGATTAATAACAACCTCTGTTTTCCCGCTGCCAAAATGCCCGGTATAGATTTCAATCCGAGCCATAAGGTTTCCCCCTCGCTTTCCGAAAGCGGATTTCTGATTGTACGACTGCTATCCTAAATAGTTCGAACGAACCCGTCCAATTTTATGAATGCGCTCTTCAGCCATGCGATCCGCAGCTTTATAAGTTGGGATCTTGTCACGTTTGGCAATTTCTATCACTTTAGCCACATTATCATAGACCAACTCGACTTTCTTAAGGGCCCGTTCGTAATTATATCCTTCCAATTCATCAGCAACGTTGATGACGCCACCCGAATTTATGACATAATCCGGGGCATAAAGAATTCCAAGTTCGTGAAGCTTGTCTCCGTGACGTTCTTCTTTTAGGACATTATTGGCAGCACCAGCGATGATTTGAACCTTTAACTGCGGAATCGTTTCATCGTTAATCACGGCCCCTAAAGCACAAGGAGCAAAAATATCCGCTTGGACACCATAGATTTCTTCTAGGCCTACCGCCTTAGCCCCTGTTTCTTCAACCACACGTTTAACTGCCTCTTGATGGATATCCGTGACTATGAGGCTCGCACCCTCTCCGTGCAAGTGCTTTGCAAGATCATACCCTACATGCCCCAAGCCTTGAATCGCAATTGTTTTTCCGTTCAAAGAGTCGCTACCGTAGATCTCTTTAGCTGCCGCTTTCATCCCCCGCCATACTCCACGTGCCGTCATAGGGGAAGGATCTCCGGAAGCACCGTAGGACGAGGAGACCCCCGTAACAAAATCCGTCTCCAGATGCACCCAATCCATATCTTGAACTGTTGTCCCCACATCTTCAGCGGTGATATAGCGTCCGTTCAGAGATTGAACATACCGACCAAAGGCACGAAACAATTCTTCGCTTTTTTGTGTCCGTGAATCACCCATGATTACTGTTTTTCCACCGCCGAGATTAAGCCCCGCTGCAGCATTTTTATACGTCATCCCTCGAGCTAGTCGCAGGGCATCAAGAATTGCCTCTTCTTCATTGGCATAATTCCACATTCTTGTTCCGCCAAGAGCTGGTCCTAAGGTTGTGTCATGAATACAAATAATTGCTTTCAAACCTGACGTCTGATCCTGACAAATAACCAATTGTTCGTAGTCATACTTTTCAAGGTAATCAAAAATCTTCATCTTGCATCCCCCTCATACGTCTAGGTTAAATAACTCACTTTTTCAACCTACCTACAGGTTAATGCAATATGAGTGCCAGTATTTCATGAATTGACATTCTAGACCAAGTATATCTGTTTGATTTTAGAATTGTCTGATTTAAAGCGATTTAGCATAGAACTGACCAGATCTATAGAGTAGTAATAGTTCCACGCAACAATTAAAAAAGGACCATAATTACTGCAAAAGTATTCATGGTCCGCACTCCTCTGCCTGCATAGATCTGCCTGCAATAGTTTGCAACGGCGCATTATATAAGGGCATGCCGTTTTAGTTTATAGTAGAAGTTCCGTATCGACATTTTTAAATGCTGGGCTGCCTTAGTTTTATTTCCCCCAGTTCGTTGTAAAGTAACTAACAACAAAGCGCGTTCCCATTGCCGTTGTAACTCTTCAAATCCTTCTTCTTCGTCTGACAAAGAAGATTGTCCTAAGTCAACAAATTGCACCTCAGAAAAATTATCACTTGGGAAGGTAAATACCGGAAGACGATGTTGTTCCACAACAGTTTCACCCATCCGCATATTAATGATTGCACGGCCCAAAATATTTTCTAATTCACGAACATTTCCTGGCCAATGATACCCCATCAAAATCTTCAGTGTTTCGTCACTTACACTCTCGACACAACGTCCATATTCCTGATTAAAGCGCCGAATTAAATGATGAACAATTAACGGGATATCGTCCCTTCTCTGTCTTAAGGGCGGAATTATTACCGGAATTACGTTCAAACGATAATACAAGTCTTCCCTAAATTTGCCAGCTCGTAACTCTGCTTCCAAATTAGCATTCGTCGCCGCAATGACCCGAACATCTACGTTAAACGACCGATTATCGCCAACTTTCACAATTTCACGTTCTTGCAGGACGCGTAAGAGCTTGGCTTGAAGGTTTAGGCTGATTTCTCCGATCTCATCGAGGAAAATGGTTCCCCCGTTGGCTTCTTCGAAAAGACCCACCTTCCCTCCACGTTTAGCTCCTGTAAAAGCCCCTTCAACATAACCAAACAGCTCGCTCTCCAAAAGGCTATCCGCTAAGGCTGCACAATTTACCCGAATAAACTGTCCCTTCTGGCGTTCGCTCAAGCGATGAATAGCATGAGCAAACAGCTCTTTCCCCGTCCCACTTTCTCCACGCAAGAGAACAGTAGCCGGGGTCACAGCTGCCCTCTGGGCTTGTTCAATCGCAGCTTTAATGGCTTCGCTTTCTCCGATAATATCATTGAAGGTATATTTAGCCTCTAGATGGCGAATTAAGCGCTTCGCTCTCTCTAGTTCCTCAGAGAGCTTATGGATCTCTGAGATGTCATGAAGGACCCCAACTGTTCCTCGTAATTGTCCGGAAACAATAACTGGAGCAACATTTACGATCACCTCTTTACGATTCGGCCCTACTTTCATCGAAACCCCTTTGACGGGTTGACGAGTTCTTAAAACCTTAACATGCATACTTTCCCCTTCTGCTATGTCGACAGTGGGTGGTTTACCAATAACATCCTCCTCTGTTAACCCTGTCAAACGAGTATAGGCAGGGTTAATCAAAATTCCCAGCCCATTTTCATCCACCACAGAAATAGCATCCTGTGTGGAGTTAATGATCGCTGTCAGAAGTGTGCGCACTTCCTGTAACATGTTGACTTTAGCCCTGAGATCTTCATATTCTGTCATATCCCGCAAAAAGGCCACTGCCCCAATTACACGTCCTTGATCGTCTTTATAGGGCATGCGGCTTGCTATGATCGTCTTGTTGCCAATTCGGCTCAAACTGCTAAATTCAATCGTTTCAGAATCTCGAATGTAAGGCAACGAATCTTCTGGCATCAACTGCCATAAATCCTTGCCTAATATATCTTCAACGGACATGTCAAATAAATTGGCTGTTGACGGATTACAGATCACGATTTCATTGAGCAGGTTAATCCCTAAGACCCCATGATCCGTTACCTCTGCAAATCTCTCGATCTGGCGACGCACAAACATTTCTTTATCCCCCTCTGCGGTCAGAACGTTCTGTCATTTTAAGTATTAATTCGTCTTTTATCGTGCAAAATCCTGCTTTGCAGTATATTGCACTTTTCATTGGGCAGATAAAAACACCTTTATTATTACCCAAATAATCAGGTGATAATAAAGGTGTTTTTGATTAAACTTCGTTACCTTACATCATTGACATCCTCAATTTGTCAGCAACCATGGCGATAAATTCGGAATTCGTGGGTTTACCACGATCAACATTAATAGTATAGCCAAAAAAACGATTCATGAAATCGATATTTCCGCGATCCCAAGCCAATTCAATAGCATGACGAATCGCACGTTCAACACGGCTTGGTGTGGTTTGATATTTAGCTGCAATCATAGGATAAAGCTCCTTAGTTACGGCTCCAAGGAGGGAAATGTTCAAAATTACACTAACTATGGCATCCCTTAAATACTGATACCCTTTAACATGGGCCGGAACTCCCATTTGGTGGATCATTCGCGTGACTTCAACTTCAAGGTTTTTGGTCGTCGGAGGTAAGATTCCATTGGAAAGCTGCGAATTTGAGACATGCGAACTGGAAGTATTGTTCCCATTCGTCATTGTGTTGGCCATTGGGGCTGTACCACTATATGCATCCGCAAAATCATCTTGTAACTGGCGAATGCGTTTACCTAATGTTTCCAACTCGAAGGGCTTCAATATGTAATAGTTAGCTCCAAGGCTTACGGCACGTTGTGTCATTGATTCCTGACCAAATGCAGTTAGCACAATAATTTTAGGCCTCTGGACTGCATTTTGGAGTTTTTCGAGGACACCTAAACCATCGAGGTGAGGCATAATAATATCCAACAGAACAACATTAGGTTCTTCTCGGAAAATTAATTCCAAAGCCTCATTTCCATTATAGGCCACCCCAACAAGACTCATATCTTCTTGCCGTTCAATAAATTCTTTGACTATCTCGACAAATTCCCGGTTATCATCTGCCAATAAGACTCGAATTGGTCTTTGCATTCCCAGGGTCCTCCTCATTACAGACATATTTGGTAGTATTATTTCGACAATTGTTTCGTTAACTCCTTCTTTTGTAGGAATGAAATGTCAATTAAATTAAAGAAAAGAGCAACCTTTTTCAGAAATGTTGCTCTTTCCAATCTATTTGATTTTTTACCCTTATGCCGCTTCGTTTTTCTCAGGTTGTCGAGTTTCGTTTAACATATTTTGAATAAATACCCCATACCCGCGCTGACTATCATTTACAAAAACATGTGTGACTGCTCCGATGATTTTACCATCTTGAACAATTGGACTTCCACTCATCCCTTGGATAATACCACCCGTAACGTCTAGTAACCTTGGGTCAGTTACGCGTACAATCATGTTTTTACTATCCGTGCGATTATGCATCACCCGATCAATATTGACATTAAACTCCTCGATCTTTTCCCCCTGAATTACGGTATATATTTTGGCAGGTCCAACCTTAACCTCAGATTCCCAGCCCACTGAAATTGGTTCTTTAAAATACGGATTCACTACTACACCGTTCATTTTTCCAAAGATTCCTGTCATAGTATTCTTTTCAATCGACCCCATAAACGATGAATTCGATACAAACGAACCGATTTTTTCGCCCGGATGACCGCGCTTCCCTTTCTCAATGGCATAAATAGAGGATGCCATGATTTTACCATTGAAGATCTCAATTTTTTGGTTTGTGTCTGCGTCCGTGATCACGTGTCCAAGGGCACCATATTGTTTTGATTCAGGGTCTAAAAAAGATAAAGTACCTACGCCTGCAGCTTCATCCCTTACAAATAAACCCATGCGATACCTACCTGTTTCCACGCAGAAAATTGGTTTGACAATCTTCTCTAGAATCTGGTCTTGGTGTTTAAAAAGTATATTTGCGCTTCCTTTTTGTTCTCCTGCTAGATGAACTGCATTTGAGACATCTTGATCAGATCGCACCTCTTGATTGTTAATTTTCAAGAGAATATCCCCTACTTCGATTCCAGCATCCTTGGCGGGAAACGTTTTTTTCCCACTTTTGTCAACGACAGGAGCTTGTCCGACGACCATTACACCCTTAGTCTGCAAAGTAACACCGATCGATTGTCCTCCTGGCATCAACTTCATTGGCTTCATTACTTCAACTTCACCGGATCTTAAAGGGAAAATCCCAAACAGCTTGTACGCCACTTCTAGTTTTTCTGACCCCATAGAATTAGAAAGTTTTCCAGAGGCTACTGAAACGATTTGATTCGAAGATGGTATTTTCTCCACCTTGATAATTGTTGACCAAAATCCACTTAGTTCAGGTTCCATTTGACTGACTTGATATTGTTCAGGAAATTCCACAAACTGTTGAAAACTAGGATTCAAACAAAGGAAGGTGCAGAACAAGAGACTGACAACAACCAAAACGCTCTTCTTTTTCACTCTCTTATCATCCTCCACTCTATTCTCCCCATTTTTCTTCCTTTTTCCTCGTGATTAGAGCGTTTCTAATAAGTTAAGTGAATTATGATCTTAAATTAACCAAATCTCTTCTGTTTCATCCTGTATAATACGTTCCATATTTCTTTAAAGATTGGCAAATTAGACAAAAGAAAAAGACTGCATAATTTTGTGCAGCCTGTACATAGCGAATTTAAGAAAATAATTCAAATCCATAGATCATAAATAATCGCACTTTTAAATTGTGAATCGTTATTGACGTTGTCGAGATCGTTCCCATAGCTCCTGGGCGTGTTTACGTGTAATTTCCACTTCCCCGCCTCCGAGCATCCTGGAAAGCTCCTCAAGGCGATCAGACTCTGACAAAGATTCAACCTGTGTCCTTGTCCTAGCACCATTCACTTCTTTTACAATGCCATAATGAACATCTGCAAATGCCGCGACTTGAGCCGCATGAGTGATACAAAAAACCTGTTTGTTCTGGGCGATCTTGGCCAGCTTTTCACCCACTTTATGAATCGTCCGGCCCCCAACTCCACTGTCAACTTCATCAAAGATGAACGTTCCCACGGCTTCCACTTTTGCCAGCAAACTTTTCAAGGCCAACATTAAACGAGACATCTCTCCTCCAGAGGCAACCTTCGCTAAAGGTTTTGGTGGTTCTCCCATATTAGCAGAGAAATAAAACTCCGCCATCTCCGCACCACCACTCGTTGGCTCTTCGTTAGAGGTAAATCGAACTTCAAAACGGCTTCTCTCTAAGCTAAGATCCGCAAGTTCAAGAATTAGGCCTTTCTCAATTTGTGCAGCGATTTCGAGACGTTTCTGGCTAAGTAACTTAGCTACCGTATCGTAATTTTGTCGGGTAGTCTTCTTTTCTTTATTGATGGATTCAAATTGTTCTTGGACATGGGTAATTTGATCTAACTCCTGAATCATTTTCTCACGTTTCTCCAAGATATCTTCCAAGCTTGTCCCGTATTTTCGGAGTCTGTTTAACTGAATAAGCCGCTCCTCAATCTGATCGAGCCTTCCCGGTTCAAACTCAAAATTATCGCGGTAAACCCTAACTTGGTCCGCTAAATCCTCAGTCGCATAATAGATGGACTCAATTTGTTCAAAACCAGTAAATGCTTCATCCAACCGAGCCAGCTCGTGAAGAGCTTTACGCGTTTGCCCCAAAAGGTCAAATGCCGCCGGTTTGCCAGCTGAACCCTCATATAAGGCAACATAGACATCAGAGATTAAACTGGTGATTCGTTCCGCATTACTTAAGCGTTTCTTCTCCAGAGTAAGCTCTCCCTCTTCTCCCGGAAGGGGGTTAACCTGAGCTATCTCCTCGATTTGATAACGCAAGATTTCTTCACGTTTTTGCCGTTCCTCTTCTGAAATGGACAACTCCCGTTCTTTACGAATGATCGCTTGATAAGCTTTC
>JAJYAS010000119.1 GCA_021779415.1 Bacillota bacterium | reverse complement strand
GGATATGAATAGCCTGAGTTTATGAGGCTCTGAAGTAGAGCTTGAGTAATTTAAAATAGATATCTTGAGGATCAAACAAATCTAACTTTGGATAATTACAATAGCACGGAAGCCCGATAATTGGTGCTCTTGCTTTTTCTAAACACATGCAGTTTTGTGAATGTTAGAAGGAGACTTACCCAGGTTCATAAACCGTTGATAAGCCGGAATATGCATTGAACTTGATAAAAAGGGGAATTTATACAGGTGGTAGGGCTTAGTTGCTTATTGAAGTTGCAGCGATTACTAAGTAAAAGGGGTAGAACTCATGGATAGTCAAGCGGTCGAATGTAACGGACTGTCGCGGCGTTTTGGTGCGCGGGCGGCGGTTTCCGCTCTCGAATTCAATGTCCCTCGCGGCACCGTGTTTGGATTCCTCGGACCTAACGGAGCGGGCAAAACCACCACGATAATGCCGATACTGTGCTCTTGAACAGTCTTATTTCTCGTATTTAGAGGCGTAGAGGAGGGCTTTGCTTCAATCGAGGCAGGTTTGGCGTTCATAAGATGGTTTCTGTGAATGCTCGGAGTTTTTGTTTTCACTTGGGTTAGGAGGAATATTCAGAAACGTATAGAACTATAAAGTAAAGTCTTGCTAAAATGGTGGGTTGGAATATATGCAGGTTTAGTGGATTTTGCCATTGTAGCCAGGGGGCGTGGTTCGGAACTCATTGGGTAGCATAGTACCATTATTTTGTAATTTGCTTAGGTGGGATTATAGATTTTATAGTATTACTACATGTAAGGAGGGAATATCTTGGATAATTTACTCGCCGACGAAATTTTTATTGATAAAAATGGGATATGGTACGCCGACGGCGTCCTTATGATCAGAAAAGAAATTATTAAGTTATTTGCTTCCCATCTAAAAAAAGATGGACATGATAGATATCATATAGATTGGAAGAATCAATTGTACCCTGTGAGGGTGGAGGACGCTCCTTTTTTCGTTCAATCGGTAACCGAGCAGGTTGGGCGGCTTATGATAAAGCTTTATGATGGCCGAGAATTTACCCTGCTCCCGGGTAATATTATCATGAAAAACAATATCCCCTACATTTCTCTGTTCTGGCAGCGTGATACGAAACTATCTCATCCTTCCTATTGTGAGTTGTGCAAAAATGTGATCGAACGGGAGGGTCATTATTTTATCAAGTACGGCGATAACGAATGGCGCATTGAAGAGATAGTATAAATTATTGAGTACGTTACCTGCGAGATGTAATGTGTTCTCACAAAGTGCTCGGTATTAGTAATTTATACTGATGCTGAGGATTATGATTTATGTGGAAAGTAAATTAGGGTTTTACTCGAGGGTCTTCTGTCAAAGACGTATCCGATTCTAATCGGTATCTTCAGGATTATATTTTTAACAAATATTATTAGAAGAGCCTTTAAAACTAAGGCCTCAGCATTGCGCTGGGGCCGTTTTCGCGTTTTCATAGCTTTTAGCAGATTTCTCATTATAAGGGTTAACATATTCTTCACACAACGTTAATGGAAAGGTAACAATAATAGATTATTATAAAATATAACAAGTAAGCACTGCAATAAGTTAAGAAAGAGATGGACATAGAAATGAAATTGATAATCGTCTTATTATTAGTCGGAATGATTCCCGCTTTTTCAAGGATGTTGCTATCTGTTGATGAATCCTCTGACTAATAATTTTGTTAAATTTAGCTAGATGGTAACCTGCTGGTTTAGCGGTTGAAATATAGACCACTTTTTCTCAATCTTTTCCCTTCACTACCCCTCCTAGCGAGGGGATTCTTTTTAAAATAAGCCTTGTTTTGCTAACTTATGCGAGATTTCTCCATTTCAAATATTTAGCCACCTAGCAATCTCTTCTAAAGACGTATGCAGTATTACTTGATGACCAGCAATTCAGCTGATTTTTGATCCCCTGAGTTCGTTTCATTTAGCTCATCTCCTCTTTGGGCGATGAGTTTATTATTTGCTGGTGTTGATTTAAATGGTCAAATTTACGGATATGAAGCCGACGAAGAGTTCTTTAGAACTATTAAAGTCCATGCACTTCCTCTTGTTCAAGTAAGCCTAGTAATGAGTAGGAATGGATGTCGATCATGCAGCAAGATATAATTCTAAAACTTACCAAGTAGCGAAACCAACAATAACGTAATTCAACATGGTATAATAGGTCGAAGGGACTTTTGGCCCTTTAACTCTTTTTCATGTAGCATTTCTCTTTTTTCCCTCCGGGGACAGCAATTCGGAGGGGTCTTTTTGTAAGATCTATCTAGTCGTGTTTTAGTAAAGACTCTTTCTCCTTTATAAGGGTATGCGAAAAGATCTTCTTCGGTGGGGGTCTTTCATTTTTTTTACTCAAATTCTTAATAAATTCTTGATAGTATCATCCTAAAATATCTACAACTCTATGGTATTCTATTAGCAGAAGATATTACTTAGATAGAAAAAACTACATGAAAAAGATGAAGAGCCGTCCTTGCTGTGGGGCGGTTTTTCAGTACAATTATAGATTTCTTGGGGTTTATTATAAGAAGTGTTACCGGTCAAGAATGGCGGGGTTATTTTTTAGTACTAGCACTAAAGAATCCCCTTTGGCATAATTTGGAGTATAGCCAAAAAGGAGGTAATTTCAACAATGTATCATCATGTTCGCAAAGGTGAAACTCTGCATCATATAGCTAGACATTATAGGACACACGTTCATCATCTAATATCTTTAAATCCACACATTCATAACCCTAATATGATTTATCCTGGACAAAGAGTTAGAGTGCGTTAAATTGTTTGGTTCTCATCGGTAACGGTGGGAGCCTTACTCTTTTACATATTACGACAAAACATTACCTTTAATCCGGTTGAAGTTACCGTTTCATTGTACTAAAATATCCAAGCGTGCAATTATGTATGAAAGAAGATGCTCTAAGTTGAAACTTACGGTTTTCGAACGAATAGAAGAACTGAGACTACAAATGCATAAGATAGCTTCGGATAAGGATCTTACGGACACCAGAGTGGTAGGAGTTAGCGAAAAGCTTGACGTATTAATTAACGAGTTTTACTCACAGACGAGAAAGTTAAAAGGGTATAGTTAATAAGATTTAGGGTCTATGGGGGCTACTACTACCCCAGGGTGGATTGTGATATCCAAGGCAGAAAAACGAAAGCCCCATCCAGGGGCCTTTTTTAAATTTCATTGGGACATGTTTCCCCTTACTTCGCAAAAAGGTTGTGAGATGATTAAGGCGTCCTATGGATAATAGTGACGGTTTGCCTAATGAATTTACCAGCATCACTATTTTGAACAAAATTATGGAGAGAGAGGAAATTTTTATGGCAATGGAACTTAATGAAGTTGTAATGGTTAGCGCTTGCAGAACCCCAATTGGTGCTTATGGAGGTTCTCTCCAACCAGTAGCAGCTAATGAATTGACCAAGATTGTTGCAACTGAGGCTATTAAGCGAGCGGGAATTGACCCAAAACAAGTCGATGAAATCGTGGCAGGAATGTGCTTAGGTCATGGTAATGGCTCATGCCCACCCCGTATTGTGGCTATGGAGATAGGTATGGATCCCAAATCAAGTGCCTGCATGGTAAACCAGAACTGCGCATCAGCAATGAGAGCTGTAGAAATTGCTGCCATGAAACTGCAACTAGGCAAATATGATATAGCACTAGTAACAGGTACAGAGAGTATGAGTAATATTCCTTACATCTCTAGGACTTCTAGATGGGGTGCAAGAATGGGCGATGTCAAACTTGAGGATGCAATGCTTGCGGATGGATTGGTATGCCAATTGGCTGGTTCCCATATGGGCGGAACCGCTGAAAATATTGCAGAACAGTATGGAATCACCAGAGAAGAATGTGATGCGCTGGCATTGCTCAGCCATCAGAGGGCAGTTAGGGCTAGTGATGAAGGTCGTTTCGAGAGAGAGATTGTTCCTGTTCCAGTAAAGAAGGGGAGGAAAGAATACGTCTTCAATACTGACGAACATCCTATTCGGGGAGCAAGCCTAGAAAGTATGGCTAAACTGAAACCAGCATTTAAAAAAGACGGAGTGGTAACTGCTGCCAATGCTTCCGGTCTTAATGATGCTGCAGCTGCAGTCGTTTTGATGACGAAGAAAAAAGCTGATGAACTGGGAATTAAACCTCTGATGAAACTGATCAATGTCTGTGATGAAGGGGTAGAAGCTCGCGTTATGGGCTTAGGCCCTGCAGCTGCTATACCCAAATGTTTGAAAGAGGCAGGAATGAAGTATGAAGACGTTGATTACTGGGAAATCAACGAAGCCTTTGCAGCCCAAGTTATTGGCGTTGGCAAGAAGCTTAAAGAAGAAGCAGGTATCGATTTGAACATAGGTACCTTTGAACGGGAGGGGAACATTAACACCAATGGTTCTGGAATTGGTTTAGGTCATCCGGTTGGTGCAACTGGACTGCGCATCATTGTCAGTCTCTATTATGAGCTAGAAAGACTCGGAAAAACGACAGGAGGAGCTTCTCTTTGCGTAGGTGGCGGAGCAGCTATGGCTTCCCTGTGGACGAGAGATATATAGAACGTCCAATTCTATGAGCAATTATGCGTGATGCTTTATTCAGGACATTATCATGTTTTACGAAAAGGAATCAAAAATAGGCGGTAAAACTATTAAAACGGGAGGTATGTAAATATGGCTTCTAATTTTGCGGTTAATAATATTAGAGATTTCGAATTTATTATTCAAGAATGGCTTCCGACTGAGGGCGTTTTTAATTACCCGCAGTTTGTCGACTATTATTCCAAAGATGATATTAAATCAGTCCTTGAACCCGTTCTGAAAATGTGCAAGACAGTAATTGAGCCGACCAATGCTGAAAACGAGACTCACCCGGCTACCTTTGCTGACGGCAAGGTAATCACTCCACCTAGCTTTGGACCGCTTTTTCACAAGTTGCAGGAAGAGGGCTGGGGTACAAGCAATATCGATAATTCCCGTGATGCCATGGTATTGCCGGAAATGTTGAATGCCGCCGTTTGGGAACTGATTTGTGCAGCTAATCCTACCTTTATGCCCTATATTCTACTGACCAGTGGGGCAGCCGGCCTGATTCAGAGCTTTGGGGATGAACAAGTGAAATCCATGTTCCTACCTAAGATGATGAACGGAACCTGGTCCGGAACAATGTGTCTTACCGAGCCCGGGGCTGGGTCAGATGTCGGTGATATTTCATCCAAAGCTTATCCGACCGATGATCCGAGGATCTTCAAGATCAAAGGCAATAAGATCTTTATTACGGGCGGAAATAATGATTTTACAGAAAATATTATCCACCTCTACCTAGCTCGCGTTGAAGGAGCCAAGTCGGGTACCAGCGGCATCTCACTTTTTGTAGTTCCTAAGTTATGGGTTAATGAAGATGGCAGTTTTGAAGACAACGATTTCGAGAACACAGGGATAGAGCATAAGATGGGCCAACATGGTTCGGTCACTGCCGCTTTATCTGCAGGGGAAAACGGTAATTGTCGCGGGTGGTTGCTGGGTATAGACCCACGTGAAAACGAAGGCAAGGGCGAAGGCATGGCTCAGATGTTCCAAATGATGAACATGGCTCGCATGGAAACAGGCCATATGGCTCTGTCCTGTATTATCAACGCCTTTGCTAATGCCCGCGATAATGCCAAAGTAAGAGTTCAAGGCCGCTTGCTGACTAATCCCAAGGCTGGTCGGGTAGCCATTATTAACCACGAAGATATTAAGCGGACTCTGATGATGGGCAAAGCTCATATTGAAGCCATGCGGGCCATGATGTATAGGGTTTACCTGGCATTTGACCAGAGGCATCGTGATCCCGACCCGGCGGTAAGACAAGCGGCCAACGACCTGATTGAAATTGCCACCCCACTTTGCAAGGCCTATCCTTCTGATGAAGGCTGGTGGCTCATTGGTGAAGCTATTCAATCTTATGGTGGTTATGGCTACTGTGAAGAGTATCCCGTATCTCAAATAGCCCGCGATATGAAGATCTACTCTATCTGGGAAGGCACCAACTATATTCAGTCCATGGATCTGGTTGGTCGCAAAATGAATATGAAGGGAGGCTCTGTATTTGGTGCTTGGGTTCAGGAAATGGTAGATTTCTATGAAGCTAATAAAGGCAATCAAGCATTAAGTAAGGAATTTGTTAACTTGGGTAAGGCTCTTGATGCTTACAAAGATATGCTCAAGGCTCTAGCTGAATATTCCAAGATCAATATGAGCATGATTCCCCTCTATTCCCACCGTGTTTTAACTGCTACTGCTCAGCTATTCTGTGGTCGGCAGATTCTTGATCAGGCTATATTGGCTGATAAGAAAGCCAAAGAAGTGGGACCGGATCACTTTGATTATAAGTTTTACACTGGCAAAGTTGCCACCGCCAAGTACTACGTGCGCAATGTCGTTCCCAATGTATGGGCAGTTGCGGAGATTGTAATAGATGGAGATACCTCAGCTATTGATGTTCCAGTTGATGTATTCGAATACTAGAAAATATAGAAAACATATTAACAAGACAAGGGGACAGGTGCGTCGGTTGCCTTTTATAGGCGTAATAACGCACATGTCCCTGTGTTTCCCTAAACAATACTCAATCTATTCTTGATCGATAGTTGGTTGAATTCTGTGCGGTGTTTACGGCGTTGAGCCAAATAATCCAAGACTCGCTCAGGCGAAGTGTTGAGAATCTGTTGTTGAGAAATCCCGACCTCCCGAACCAACTCTACTGCTTCGCTAAACTCACCGACCCGGTCCCAAAAGTGAGCATCACTTCCTAAAATTACGGGACCTTTATACTTTGCCATGTAACGTGCAATAGAACGGCAATTTTCCCGAGCTCCACTCTTTTCTCTAATCGTCGAAAGTGAACTATTATTAACCTCGACAGGGATTTTCAAAAGGGCAGAAGCGTGGGCAATTTTTTCAAGATCCATCTCGAAATCCGGTCGTCCAGGATGAACCATCATATCTGTGAAAGGATTTTCCATCGCCTTAATATAAGCTTGAGTGTTCTGCTCACATGTCCCACCCGGATAGCAGATCGGATGTAGCCCGACGAGGATAAGCTTCAAATACTCTAAATAATTTAATGGCATATCTAATTCGCCTTCATGGTTCGTGATATTTGCTTCAACTCCGGGTAAAAGTTTAACCCCAGATAGCTCATCCGGAAGAATTGACAAGTTGCCAAAATGATACAGGTGAGGAGCACCTGGCATACTTGGACCGTGGTCTGTCATTCCCAATAATTTAAGTCCTCTGCGTGAAGCAGCTTGGGCATTTTCTGTAATAGTACTGTATGCATGTCCGCTTGCAATGGTATGGGTATGTAAATCAACCAACAATTCCATTTTAACACCTCATTACTTTTTTTGTTCTCGCTATTAGTTACTCGTTTAATCCATTATATAGTATAACAGTTAACAAGAGATTATTGCGACGTAAAGTTCAAGTTAGATCCTAAAAGTACTAACCCCTGTTTGTAAGTCCTTGGCCAAGTCTGTAAGACTCTGACAAGACAAGTTAATCTGATCGATTGAAGCTGTGAATTCGTCAATGCCCGCGGAAACGGTGGTTGCCTGGTTAGCTGTAATCTGGCTGACAGCACCGATATGCTGAATCCCTGAGACAATTTGTTGGCTTCCGCCCGCCATTTGCTGTATGGAAGAGGCGATCCCACCTACTTGTTCGGAAACCTCATTAACCATATGTAATATTTCATTGAGGCCGAGTCCGGCGGTGTTCACAACTTTAATTCCAGCGTTAACGTGAACTTCTTCCGCATTCATAGCAGAGATAGCATGATTGATGTTATCCCTGTTTACGACCACTAAAGAAGTAATTTGTCCAGTTGCTACTTTGGCCTTTTCAGCCAACTTACGAACCTCCTCAGCCACCACAGAGAAGCCACGCCCATGTTCGCCAGCTCGGGCAGCTTCAATAGCGGCGTTTAAGGCTAGAAGATTTGTTTGCTCGTTGATACCTGAGATTAAGCGCGCAATATCTGCAATTTGTTCAGAGCCATCAGCGAGCGAATTGATTGCCACTTTAACAACTTGAGTACCCTGGCTGATGTTACTCATTTGTTCAATAGCTTGGGAGAGAGCCCTCTGTCCATTTTCAGTAGTAATTGTTGTTTTTGCGGTGAGGATGGTGACGCGTTGGCTCGCCTCGGCTACCATTTGAATGTTAGCGTTTATTTGTTCTATAGCCGCCACAGTCTCGTTAACAGCACCAGCTTGTTTTTCCGTTCCACCAGCCACTTCG
>JAJYAS010000118.1 GCA_021779415.1 Bacillota bacterium | reverse complement strand
CTTAATTCAAATCCACTCTTCATCAAAACGATTTGGGTACTCGTTTAACCCAAAATCCACCTTTGAAGTTTTTCGGTTCAAACGAAATCACAAACGCCTTGGGACAGAACTTATCGAGGATCTCTAACAACTTACGTTCATTACTTCTCTTCGCCAAAACCTGCATCATCAGCCGATGCCCATCCTTACCATCTGCTAACCAGGAAGTGACACCGTAGCCACATTCCCGTAACTTTGAGGGTAGTTCTATTTCCACACAATCAACAGTCACTTGAACTGTCACATATCCTAAAGCTATATACTCCTCAATTCGGCTGCCAATATACACCCCTAATCCGAAACCAATACAATAAGCTGCTAAATTCCAAGAATTGTCCAAGTTTTTCAGAACCAGCCCTAACCCTGTCATGTAAACAAAAATTTCGCCCATAGAAAGAAGCGCCGCCAAAACTCTCTGGCCCTTAATGACAAAAATCATGCGCAGGGTATACAAGGATACATAGACCACGTTAATTCCGATAATGGTAAGTATAATTCCCATAATCTCCTCCATTTTCAACAACCTTTTCTAATCTTAGCCTTTATTCTACCCCTTAAAGCCGCACATTGTCACCGCATAAACTAGGATTTCTTATATTCTTTGGTTAGAATTCTTTAAAAGTTGGTTGTCTGCCAGAATATACGATACAATATCATTTATCACCTTCGGAACATAACTCGTTCAAGTGCTTACAGGAGGAAAATATGACGAATAAAACCAACGACATGTCCATTCTTAAAGCAACCCACTCCATCCTACCTAAAATGCTTGTCTCCTTACTTTTTATGGCAAAAATTTTCCTGATTTCCCTTACTTTGAACTACCAATACCCGTTCCAACGGAAAAGCCAACTCATGGGTACCATCGGAGCGCTCGCTGTTCTCTTGGCCTTTAGCTTTATCTTGAACCGACGATGGCGAAAAATTTACCTATTGACCATAGATATAGGGTTATCCGCTATTTTCCTCCAAGATCTACTGTTTTTCCGTCACTTCCAAGATATCATGACATGGCGCACCGCCCCCATTGCCTGGCATTATCTTTTTACCGAAACTGCAGTTTGGACCCTTCTCAAGCCCTTTGATATCTTTCTGGTCGCTGATTTTGTCTTTCTAGCGTTCTGGAAACTGCCAAGAAAGCACCGGGCAATTTCCACCGATCTCTCCATTCTACCATTGACTCGACGGAAAGTTCTTCTTTTAAGAGGACTAGCCTTTGTAATTTTCTTTTCGTGTGGTCTAGGTGCTTCTTTCCAAGTCTATAACACATTGGAAAAAGACCAGCCGGGCATCACCCGCACACTCTATACCAAACTTTACATAGCCCAAAGTGTGGGAACTATCGAATTTCACGCCTTAGATCTATGGCGTGACATAACCATCAGTTCGGGGGGACAGCCCTGGCAAACAAGTGACCTGTCAGCTCTGACAGCATGGTTCAGGAGCACCCACCCACAAGAGATCCCTAACTCCTCCTTCGGTATCGCTCGTGGCAAAAACCTCATTACCATTCAAGTCGAATCCCTGCAGGAATTTGTGATCGGCAAAACGATCAATGGCCAGGAAATTACGCCAAACCTCAACCGCCTCTTAAACCAAAGTCTCTATTTTAAGAACTATTTTGGAGAGACGTGGAACGGGGGTACCTCCGATGCGGAATTTCTCTCTAATGTCTCTCTCTATCCTCCCGCCAAGGGAAGTGCCTATATAGACTATCCTATGAACCACTACATCACCATCGGCAATACCTTACAACAACAAGGCTACCATACCGCCGCTTTAGAAGCGAATGTACCTGGATTTTGGAATATGGGCCTTATGTCTCGTACAGAGGGATTTCAGGAACTCCAGGATACGAATGACTTCGTACACGATCAAGATATCGGAATTTCGTTAGCCGATGCTTCCCTTTTTGCTCAAAGTCTACCCAAGCTAGAAAAAATTCCTCAGCCCTTCTATTCCTTTCTTATCACCCTATCCAGCCATTATCCCTTTAAAATACCGGAGAAAAACCAGTCGCTCGACGTCGCACCGTATCAAGGGACCTTATTCGGAGATTATCTGGAAGCTGTCCATTATACCGACCAAAGCATTGGCGAATTTGTGAAGTCTCTGCAGGCCAACGGAATGCTTAACACCTCTATCCTAGCTATTTATGGGGACCACCCAGCCCCACTTGAACGCACCGATCCAAATCTCAACCGTTTTCTGGGTTATACCAACGGGACCATAGACAATTTTCACTGGCTCGCTCTACAAAAGGTACCTCTGCTCATCCACTTACCGGGAGACGCCGTCAAAGGGGTCCAAGACATTACTGGAGGGCAAACCGATCTCTTCCCAACCTTACTGGGACTCATGGGAGAGAAAGCGAGTCAGTATCCCCTACTTGGGCATGATTTACTTCACTCTCCTTCGGCTGGTCTAGCGATCTCTCGGAATGGAGTGCTGGTAAGTGGAAATCGGCTCTATGATATCGGCGCCCATCAGGTCTCTGACCTGAAAACTGGACAAAGCCTTCCTTGGAGTACTTCCGATCCAGCTCAGCAGATTTATCAGCAGTACTTAGACCATGCGGACACGATCTTGCGCTACGATCTTCAGGAGAAGCTAGGAAAAGCATTACAAGTTCTTCACTCCACTTCCCCATGAGGGGCTGTCTCAAAATAGTGTTAGCGCACTCATTCTCAACATTCTTTTTACCTCGCATTACAAATCTGCGAAAGCTATGATTATAAAAGAAAAAGGGGCTACCTCTCCATAGAAAATGCATTTCTATTTTGAGACAGCCCCTTTTATTATACCGTTCGCTCCATATTTTCCCTGAATCCTTCTTTTTCCTCTTCTAAAAAGACCCTTAACAACTGTGCCATGCCTCGATAGAATACGGTATCAGCTTTCATCTCTAATACATTCACGAACTCAAGCATCCACGAATTAAGGTGAGCCTGGAAAAACTCGACTTGCCATTCTTGCAGCCGGTTCTTATCCTCAACCTCTTGTGCTATGCTTGCACGACGACAAAGCTCTGCCATAAAGAAAAGCTCAAGAGCGACATGATCCGGGATAAGATCCCAGCCTTCTGCAAACACAATCTCCCATTCCTGTAAAATGCGATGCATGTCCTGAGCTGGTTCTTGCCACAGCCGGCCATACGTCCCATCAATATTCCGATGGGTATAGCATGACTCATAGGGAAATGTGAGTCTAGGGCCAGGCACATTTAGCAACGCATCATAGTCCAGTTGGAGTTCTTCAAAATACTTAGGGTCTTCTTCTGCTTTTTTCAGAGCTTTTAAGAGTTCCTCTTTGCCTAAAACATCGGGTAACCCCAATTGAAGTTTCTCCCTAAAACTTGGATTGAGCCACGAGTTATCGACTTTTCGGGCTAATCCCCCTGCGAATAAACTGTATAGAGCTGCACGTGTTGCCGAATCGTTCTGATAATCTATTGTCTGAGTCATATATTCACCTTCTTAGACTTTTTCGACTTTCACACGAGAATCATAGAAAGAACAGCTTCCACCAATTTTATCTTCGAGGCAAACATTTCCAATCGAATCATCAACCCGCATTGCGTAATTGATATTTACTCCCTTGCCACGCTTGGCATCTCCCGGAACATTTTTGCCATCAATGACCGCATCCGCGGCGCCATAGTTCCAGTGACCATAACCAACGCTAGCAATCACAACCCCTGGTCGCACACCCGGACGCAAGCGGACTTTCCCTTTAACGCCCTCTTTATTACTCAGTCCACTCACTTTAACGAGATCTCCATCGTTTAACCCGAGTTTTTGCCCATCTTCATTATTCATCTCCACAAAATTCTCAGGTTGAATCTCTGTGAGCCAAGGTGCTGAAATAGTTCTACTGTGCGTTTGGAAGGCTTGCTTGTAAGTTGTGGCAATAAAAGGATATCCATCGTCCTTAATTTCTTGATCTTTAGCATTCCTCACTGGATAGTATTTGGGGATACCATCAAAGGGTTTACCTGTCATGGAATCTTTGGTCGTAGCCACTTTTTCAGCGTAAATGGTGCAAAGGCTAGCCACTTTAGACTTCATCATCAGCCCCTCATAGGCCCCTCCTGCATCAAAAACTCCGCCCCGATCAAGGATATATTTGACTTGAGCAGCCTCAGTGACTCCAGGTATTTTCCCATACTGGCTCGCAAAGTTGGCTACCAATTTCAGATACCAATCTTCTTCTTTATTGAGTGGGATCCCCGCCCCAAAACCATTATCTCCAAACCCAGAGAGGTTCATTCTCTTAGCTAGGTCAATGCAGATGTTTTCCAGTGACTTTGTTTGGGGCAAAACATGCGTCATGGGTTGACGAACATCAGCCACCAACCCCAAAATGGTCGGCGGAGCCCCTAAAGCATTCCATTGCTCCATATAAGTGACCTCAGGCAGGATATAATCTGCATACATCGAAGTGTCCCCAATGACTATATCTGTTGAAATAAAGAGTGGTATCTTCTTAGTATCTTTGAAAGCGGCAATAACTCGGTCTTTCATCCCAGGTATAGCATAAGCTGGGGTTCCCATGTGTAACCAAAGTATCTTCGCGGGATAGGGATACCCATCGATCACTCCTGCCACGACCTCTTGATAAACATCTCTGGTCAGAGGAAACCAAGGCCGCTTGGCAGGATAGCCGTTTTTCTTGAATTCAGTTGACACTTCATAATTGATCTGTTCCCGTGAAATACGAATTCCTGTCGGCTTCACCGCACCTGAGTGAAGTTTGGCCACTTGGTATTTTCCGTTTTTATCTCCCATGTAACTCAACGTGGTTCCACCTGCCTGATATCCACCCCGATGATCGACATTACCTACTAAGAGGTTCAAAATACATATCGCTCGACCGGATTGAAAACCATTCGTGTGTTGTACTGGGCCTCGATAAAAATCCGCCACGGCCAGCTTGCCATAGGATGTGAACTGATCGGCAACCCGCACGATTTGTTCTTTGGGTACCCCACAAATCTTCGCATAGTCGTCAAGACTTTTTTCTTTGGCGCCTTCCGTTAAAAGTTGAAAGGAAGTCTTGCAGGCTATTCCGTTAACCGTCATATCCCCTGACAAATCTCCTGCATCAGCTTTGCCTGCTAAAGTTGGAACTCCAGCGACCAGAACGACATAGTCATCCTTAGTCCCACCCAGCCCTGCTTCATCACCGCGCAGGAACTTACCGTTATCACTACGAACCAAATAGGTGGCATCCGACCAGCTCGATTCTCCTTTTTTGGCAGCAGCATCCTTAGAAGGCGCTTCTAAAAACGATTTATCATAGCGTTTATTGTCGATAATCCATTGGATTAACCCTAAGGCCAGTGCAGCATCCGTCCCTGGTAGGACCGGAACCCATTCATCGGATTTAGAGGCACTCACGGAAAAACGCGGATCTACCGTAATTAACTTGCCCTTATTTAGTTTGAAATTAGCTAATTTACGGCTTAATCCATTCATTGGAAAATTTGCTTCTCCATAGTTGGCTCCGAAATTAAGAATGAGTTTCGCATTTTCAAAATCAGGCTTCAGATGCCCTTTACCCGCAAAAGTAAAGGAAGTGGCAATATGATGGCTTTGTTCACAAACCGTCGTGTGTTCGAACCAATTAATCGTGCCATAAGCGTTATTTACAAAACGTTGTACCAGCGCTGAACGACTATTTTCTATCCGACCAGCCAAGAAAACGAATTGATTCGCTTTGGGGCCTAACTCCGGAGCTTCCGGATCGATCGGGGTCTCTAGATCGCGAACGGCTTTAAGTCCCTCGACGTTCCCTTCTCCAAATAGGTTACCACCTTCAATAATTTCCTTATACGCTTGATCCCAACTAATCGCCTGCCATTTATTCTCCCCACGTTTGCCAGCCCGTTTTAAAGGCTGCTGAACTCTTAGTGGATCATAGAGAAGTTGTAAACCGGCTTGCCCACGAGGGCAAAGTCGCCCCGCTGACTTGCGGGCTTCTTTCGGATCAGTATCATATTTAAGAGGAGTGTCCGTGGACATCTGGCTATAGGGGTTGCCATCTAACTTAATCACGACGCCGTCTTTAATTTTACCTCTTAAGCTGCAATCGCTGCGGCACCCTAGGCAAGTTGAATAAACAAAACTGACACTGGGGTCTGTATCCAAGGCATCTTCGGCCGGAGAACCATTCTTCCAACTTGGAATCCCTTTGGACGCAGTATCCGCAAACACCATAGGCGCAAGGGCCATAGTAGCCCCCAGAATTGTAGCACCTTGGAGAAACTTTCTACGTGTTGTTTCCATCTTATTGTGCAACCCCCTTCGTGGTTGGTATGGATTTCATTTCCTGTGCGCCAGGGCGGTTCATAGGTAGAACTGCATATAAGAATGACAATACTACCGCTGCCACCACTGCAATGCCGAGAACGATGCCAATATCACGTCCAGAAGCAACATACTCAATAATTTTGCTTCCCGTAAGTGGTAATTTTTGACCGCCGATCACGAGGTTTATCCGCATGGCCAGTACTCCGATAATCGTGAGAATTGATGCCGTCACCACTGCTGGGAGACTTTGGCGAGCTTTTTTAGAGAGTAGAATTAGAAGTGGAACCAGCATTCCTAAGCCATTTTCTAAGCCTAAGAAACTCCAGCCTTCACCATGCAAGAGGTAATACCCAGCTGCATACCCAGCTTCAGTGGAATTCCAGAGAACAATAAAGTACGTAATCATCAAAGCGCCATCAACAACGATGAACCATTTCATTAAGTTGGCAATATCTGCAATCAACGATTTGATATCATCATTCAAACGGCCAAATTTGAATTTTTCCACCAACATCAAGACAATAATGAACAGGCCTGTGCCTGAAACCATGGCTGACATCAAGAAGATGATAGGCATGAGTGGAGTATGCCATATAGCCCGCGCTTGCACGTTTCCTAAAATAAAACCAGTATACCCATGAACCGCTAAAGCTAGCGGAACCCCTATCGTTCCAAAAAATTTGGCTTGTTTTTTATCATGTGCTTTAGCTGTTTCTGACATGTCCTTTTTACCGAAAAGCAAGAAACTGTATAGGGAAGCTTTAAAGCCGCCTTTATTCAAGCCATTGACTAAATCCTGACGAAAAAGGTACCATGCATAAAACATCAAACACAAAGGGTAGAGAATCAAAAGATAAACTCCCCAAGACATTGCTGACGTGAGATGAACATGTGTGAAAAGATTCAAAGCCCGTCCCGGCTGAGCCAAGTCAAGGAGAAGGTGCAAGGGAGCAAAGAGCAACAAGACAATCGCCATGATAACTCCAACTTTAGACACCTTTTTGTACTTCTCGATTCCGAAAACCGTTCCCAAACTCGTTAGGATAAAAGAACCTGCACTCATCCCCGTGTAGTAGAAATACACAGCAATCAGTAATCCCCAGTAAATCTCATGAGGACTATCAAAGAAATGCACAGTCGTCATCATTTTTCACCTCCGACGATTTTCAGCAGATTCGGACGCAAGGCCTTTTCATCCGCTCCAATATAGTAGGTTTGCGGACGATTGTTCGTTTCGGGCTTGCTTACCGTTACAGCCTCTGTGGCGAGTAATTTAGACACTTCACTATTAGGATCATTTAAATCCCCAAAGAAACGAGCGCCCCCGATGCACGTGTTGACACAAGCCGGCAGAAGGCCCACAGCTACTCGCTCATGACAGTAGGTGCATTTTTCAGCCGTTTTACGTTCTGGATTAATAAACCGAGCATCATACGGACATGCCGCAATACAATACCCACACCCGATACAACGATCATAATCGACAAGCACTGTTCCATCTTCAAGTTGATAGGTCGCTTTGACGGGACACACATTAAGGCAGGATGGATTCTCACAGTGATTACACAGGCGAGGTAAGCGATGGCGGGAAACATTTGGGAATCTCCCCGTCTCTAACTCCTCGACCCAGGACCTATTGACACCCAGTGGCACATTGTTCTCACTCTTGCAGGCCACCGTGCATGCGTGACAGCCTACACATTTGCGCAGGTCAATCACCATGGCATACCGTTTTCCCATGGTCTCATCTCCTTATTGTTATAAGTGCTTGCCACCTTCGCCAAATACGGGCAGGCGCCTGATTTGTTCTTCGGCACCCTATCGGTCTTAACAACCTAACTTACAGCTAGGGCTCTCAAGACTCGGAGGCAGGTGAATTCTTCACCTGCCTCCATCTTATCGCGCAATTAATCCCGCATATAGCGGGATTAATCCTAAACCTACTTCTCTTTATCCCTATATGAAAACTGAATTCTGTC